>CAVIJY010000005.1:0-60380 GCA_963643215.1 Lachnospiraceae bacterium
GAGTAAATCAGGAAACATCAGACAAAAGGCCGAAAATGGCTAAGTAAAAACAAACTAATTCACGAAAGGAGATATTGCTATGTTGACCAATGAGGAGATTCGCCGCCAGGCTGATTTGTTAAATCAGTATGTGATTGACTGTCGCCGCAGCATTCACCGCTTTGCCGAGGTGAGCGGCAACGAATTCAAGACCAGCGCATTCATCGAGGAAGAGATAAAGAAATGCAATCTCCCCTATGAAAGAGTGGCAGATACCGGCTGGATAGCAACGCTTGATACGGGAAAGCCGGGCCCGAAGATCGCCCTGCGCGCAGATATCGATGCGCTTCCGGTACCTGAGGAGGAGAACAATCTCGCAGGACCGAGATGTGTCAGATCCGATGATCCGAAGACAAGCCATGCATGCGGGCATGATGCCCACAGTGCCATGCTGCTCGGAGCTATGAGAGCATTGGTTGACAACAGAGATTCTCTGACCGGCCAGATATTCTTCTGCTACGAGGAGGGCGAGGAGGACGGAAGAGGCATATGGCAGATGCTTGAGGCAATCAAGACAAAAGGCGCGGATGTCATCTGGGGCATCCATGTATACGCCGGTCTGGATTCCGGAAAGATCTGCGTTTCGGCAGGGCCGCGCATGGCGGGTGCTGCAAGAATCAAACTTAAGGTGGTAGGAAAAGGCGGACACGGCTCGCGTCCGGATATGGCAGCCAATCCGGTTTTCTGCGCGGCGGCCATACTTACAAATACTGCGACTGCATGGGTGAATCAGATCACCGCAGGCCAGACGGTTACACTCGGTGTTACCAGCATCAAGGGCGGAGAGGTCGGCAATGTCATTCCGGATACCGCAGACATAATCGGATCGATGAGATTCTTTGATCCCGATGAGGGCAAGAGGGCAGTAGAGATATTCAAGAAGGTTGCGGAGCACACCGCGATCATGAACAACTGCCGCGCCGAGTTTGCGGATGACTTCAATGTAGCCTGTGAGCCGGTTATAAATGATGCTCATTATTCAAAGGTTGCGGAGGATGCTCTGGCAGAGGTGCTTCCGGAAGGCTGCGTATCTCCGTGCGAGCCGTGGTATGCATCCGAGGGCTTCTCCAACTACAGAAAGGTATGTCCGAGTGTGTTCGCCCATCTGGGTATAAACAACCCGCAGTACGGCTCCGGAGCTCCGCATCACAACGGATTCTTTGATGTGGATGAGAATGTTCTCAGACTTGGACTCATGTCCACACTCAAGTTTGTAACTGCCGTAGAAGCTGAGTTTTAACAGCGGTCACTGATCACGATTCAATACACAAAACACAGGAGGGACAAGCAATGGCTGAGGCGACAAAAAAGGAGAAGAAGGCATTCAAGATGCCGCATCTTCTCTGGATCATGGTAGGAATGATTCTGTTTTGCAGTATATTGACATACATCATACCGGCAGGGCAGTTCGCAACGAATGAGAGCGGCGCCATCATGGGAGACCAGTTCAACTATCTGGAGACTAAAACCCCGGTCAACCCTATACAGGCGATATTGCTGATATATCCTGGTCTGATAGGATCGGCGTCCGTCATATTCGCGGTTATGACCTGCGGTGCTGCCATGCAGGTATTTCTTGATACCAAGAGCTTTGACATACTGCTTGACTGGAGCATATACAAGCTGCAGGGCAAGGGCGAGAGCCTGATCATATCCATCATGTTCTGCCTGATGGTTTATCTGGGCGGCTTTGGAGGCTCTGACGCGCTGATAGCAGTCATACCTATAGGCGTTGTTTTTGCCAAGAGATTGAAGCTTGATCCGATCACCGGACTTGGAATTACTCTGTTTGCTACGATGATCGGCTTCGGTACAGGACCTACGAAGACATATGTAGTACAGGGCCTTATGGGCACCCGCCCGTACGGAGCATTTCTCACAAGGTTCATCATCATGAATACCATCATGGTGGCCGGACTCATCATAATGCTTGCGTATGTAAAGAGCATCAGAAAGGATCCGACGAAATCCCCTATGTACAGTGAAGGCTGGAGACCCGAGGATACTGTCGTTGAGAGCGAGACCAAGGCAGTGACCATGGGAACCAGAACCATCATCAATCTGATACTCTTTGTAGGACAGTATGTTGTCATAACCGTCAACGGCCTGATAGGTGACCCCTCATCCATATTTACTGTTATGTCGACCGTTATGATGACCGTGGCTCTCATACAGGGAGTTGTAGCGGGAATGAAGCCGGATGACATCGCAAACTCATTTGCGAAGGGTCTGCAGAGCATGGCGTTTGTAACATTTGTCATAGGTATGGCAAGAACTGTCTCGCTGGTACTGGGAGGCGGCAATGTTCTTCATACCATAGTATACTTCATCACCCGCCCGCTTATGGGGCTTCCGAGATGGATATCATCGGTGGGAATGACACTCATCATCGCTATCATCAATCCGATCATACCGTCAGCGACCTCCAAGGCAGCCATCCTGGTTCCCATCCTCAAGCCCATCGGAGAGGCACTTGGGATGCAGCCGGAGCTGATAGTACAGGCATTCCAGTTCGGTGACGGATATACAAACCTTGTATCTCCGCTCCTCGGATGGACAGTCGGCGGAATCGCAATGGCTGGAGTTTCATATGACAAGTGGGTCAAGTGGATATTCCCGAGAATCATGATACTGCTCGGCATATCATGTGGTATCATATTCCTGATGACAGTGACCGGATGGACAGGAGCGATCTGATATAGTCCGGGCGGCGGCTGCGGAGAGGCGCGCAGATGTCGCGATACCCGCAGAGCCCCGGAAAATGCTTCATATAGAGTGTGAATTTATATGTCCGTAAGGGTGTGATGTGCTCTTACGGACATATTGTATGAGGACAGAAGATGAATACAGAAGCAAAGAGACTGGCGGCAGGCGATATATTGCCTGAGTTTATGTATGATACTGCGTTTGAGACCGGAAGGTCATTTGCACAGACCGCCGGCAGAGCCGGCAAAACTGCGCTTATCTTCCTGCGCTATTTCGGATGCACGCTTTGTCAGTATGATATTCACAGACTGGCCGCAGGATATTCAAGAATCACGGAGGCCGGAGGACAGGCTCTTGTGGTGCTTCAGTCATCAAGGCAGACCATAGAGAGTCAGCTTCAAAAGGGCGATCTTCCGTTTGAGATCATATGTGATCCGTCCGGTGCGCTCTATGAGCGCTTTGCCGTACATCCGGCAGCCTCAAAAGCGCGGCTTGCAGATGCGGGAACTGTGGTAAAGCTGGCAAAATCCATGCTCGCGGGCTACAGACACGGAGCATATGAGGGCGACGAGCTGCAGCTTCCGGCGGCATTTGTCACAGATTCAGACAGACGCATTATATATGCCCACTACGGGCGCAGCGCAGGAGACATACCGGATGCGTCCGAGATAGCAGAGCATATGCAGCCTGGCAACGGCGAGGCCGGATGATACTGCCGACTGACATCCTTCAATCTGACATAAAAGAACCGGGGTATCCTCACATGACGGTGGATTTATGATATGATTCAGATATCATCGTTATATAAGAAGGGGGTACTGACATGGATTACAATGCATTTAAACTCAGATGGTTTGTTGAAAACTGCTGCGAGATCAAGCTTCCGAGCGGAAAAACGATAGTCATCGATCCTATGCTCAGCAAGGACAAGGATTCGGATGATATGTGGAAAAAGCAGTTTTACTCTGGCTTTGGTCCGGAGGATCTCGAGGGATGCGATACCATCATCATCAGCCATGTGCACGGGGATCATATAGCGTCGCTCGCCGAAACATATGACAGGTTCGGCGCGCCCATCATGATCAACGGCATCACGGCTCCTGCTCTTATGATGCATGAGGATATAGCTCCGGGAGCATTTATCCCGGTTTCTGTGGGCACCACGCTGAATTTCGATGAATACAAGCTGACGATGCTTGCGGGACGCCATACGCCGAGAGTTACCGCTCCAAAGCCGAGTGAGACAAAGCTTTTCGCCGGAGATGAAGCAGAGAAGAGATTCGGGCTGCTGGGCTCGATTGTAAACAACAACTATCTGATCACTCTCAAGAACAACTTCCGTATAGCTCTTGATTCCGGCCTGTACGAGGGAGATATCTCGGAATGGGAGAAATACAAGCCCAATCTGGTGCTTCGTCACTATGAGCCGGATGCGGACTATCATGTAGAGAGTTTCGCCGAGATACTGCAGCGCTCAGGCGCTCAGTATATACTCCCGCTGTGCGTGCAGAAATACAGCCTTGAGGAGCGCGAGGAGATATCGGCAAAGGTCAATGAATACTGCGCGTCACACGGCATACCGGGACGATCCATAGTACCCGTGGCAGGACAGTGGATGACCTTCAATCTCGGATATACGATCGGATAAAAATAAATGAGGCAGGCGCATGAAGATGCTGCGGATGTCACCGGCATCCGCAGGACGGCGAAGGCGTACGGAGGGCTGTATGCGGCTGGATAAATTTCTGGCGGCTGCGGGGGTCGGCTCCCGCAGCGATGTAAAAAAGGTGATAGCCAATGGAGGCATCAAGGTAAACGGCATCGTCTGCAAGGATCCCTCAAGACATATAGATGAGGAAAATGACAGCGTAAGCCGGGGAGAAATGCCTATCACCTTCAGAAGGTATGTATATTTCATGCTGAACAAGCCGCAGGGCGTGATAAGTGCGAGCCGATCCGGCGCCTTCTCCAAGGAAAGAACCTGTGTGGATCTGATAGAGAAGGAGACACATCGGGAGCTTTTTCCTGTAGGAAGACTTGACAAGGATACCGAGGGTCTGCTTCTCATCACTGATGACGGGCAGCTGGCACATGAGCTTTTATCTCCCAAAAAGCATGTAGACAAGGTGTATTATGCCGAGCTTGAGCGGGTGCTGTCAGAGGCTGACAGAGAAAGGCTGGAGGCAGGCCTGGATATAGGCGATCCGCAGCCGACGCTTCCGGCGCGAGTCAGAATGGTCGACAGCTGCAGAATCGAGATCACTATCCACGAGGGAAGATTTCATCAGATAAAGCGGATGCTTGAGGCGGTAGGCAACAGAGTCACATATCTCAAGCGGCTTCAGATGGGATCTGTGAAGCTGGATGAGTCATTGAATCCGGGCGAATACAGGGCGCTGACATGCGAAGAGCTTGAAAATCTGAACAAAAATCGGGTACGGCACTGAATGTGCCGTACCCGATTCTAACTGGTGCGAAGCAATGCGACCAAAGCAGAATAGATGCCGCTTTGAGGCGGAAAACTCGCGAATCGTATTTTGCGAATGATTCTGACTGTGATGATCGTGAGTATAGCGGTCTTTGCAGCAGGACTGTATTCTGAAGTCACATGCGGTTACACGGAGCGGAGCCTGCGATCAATCTCCTCAACGACCTGTCTTATATTTTTGCCGGAGCAGCTTATCGTGATCTCGGCATATTTTTCATAAAGCGGCCGGCGCTCCTCATAGAGGTCATGAAGCGTCTGACCGGGACGAAGCGTTACTCCCCGGGCCTTTAGATCACCGAGACGCTCCGCGAGCTCCTTTTCCGGAATCTGAAGATATATCACATGGCCGATATCGCTGAGATGCGCCATGCCCTTCGGCTCATATACGGCGCTTCCGCCGGTGGCGATAACATATCTGTCAAAATCAAGAGAAGCATTGACATCACTCTCTATCTCCCAGAAGCCCTCGATACCATGCTCGGATATCAGCTCGCTGAGCAGATGTCCGGTACGCTCCTGTATCATCAGGTCGCTGTCGCAGAACTGGTATCCGAGACGCTTTGCCAGAACAACACCGACGGTGCTTTTGCCGGCACCGGGCATGCCGATGAGAATGATGTTATGCTTCTTCATATGTACTAGCTCCTGTCAGGCCTGCCGGACGGCAGGTGCATGCAGGAGCCCAGAGAGGAGTCGCCTGCATGAAAACTCAGATCTCTCTGAACAGGCCGGCCTTCTTGAGCGCAGGTCTGATAGCCGCATACATGATGACAGCCAGAACAGAGTTGATGATCGCGTTAATAAATGTCGTGTATGTAGTGAGCGCAAGCAGAGCCTTGATCGCTGATGCGGCCTTGTCTGCATTGGGCGTAAGCACAGTATACCATACATATTTGAGTGACGGTTCAAAAACACAGTTAAAAGCAAGACCCGCGATAGCGGCGAGAGCCGACCACTTTGTTATATAACCGGCCGGATGATCCTTTGACAGATGTCCGAGCTTGTGAGCCACAGTGCCGGATACCAGTCCTATCATGAACTTGCAGATAAATGTTCGCGGCGCCGATGCGGCAAATCCGCCCAGAACGTCAGCAAGGGACAGACCTACGGCTCCTGCGAGTCCGCCGTATACGCCGCCGGTAAGAAATGACCCGAGGACCACGAATGAATTGCCTATGTGAATCTTGGTTCCGCTTGCGTTAAACGCCGGAAATACGGCATAGCCCGCATAGCACAGTGCCGCCATCATAGCGGCGGTGGCCAGTGTTACTGTTTTATCACGCTTTGCAGCGGATTCCTTTGCAGCTGCTTCCATAACATTTACCTCCCGTAGATGAGCTTTTATCTTTGTAAGATGAATGATAGACACAAACTGAATATATTAAAATAACCAAAACATGAGAAATATATATGACCAGATAAAAACGATTTGTATCTGCACTTTATCTGCTCAACACCTGCCGTATTTCAATGTGAATCGACTGTCTGCAGGCAAATTCGCGCTTGAAATTGGCCGGTCACAACGAGGTTTTCCGAAGGGAATGCTGGATTGGATGGATAGTTACAATGATTTTGCGTGGGTTTTGTGATAGAATCATCGGGATGCTGCAAAGGCGGCCACAGGATGCACGACGGTGAGGACGAGGTTCGTGAATATAGAATGCGGCAGCGATACTGCGAAAACGGAAGGAATGAGAATATGAAATTTGTATATCCCGCGATCATAAAGGAAACGAGTGACGGGTTCTACGGATATTTTCCGGATCTCGATATGTGCGAGGCCACGGGAAGCACACTGATGCAGCTTGAGGAACATCTGAAGGATGCCTGCATGGACTGGATCACACTGGAGCTTGATGAAGGAGGCTCACTCCCGGAGTGGAGCACCGAGGACGATCTGAAGCTCAAGGAGGATGAACGCTACCAGTATATCGCAGTAAACATCCGCTTCATGCCCGGATATGACGAATGAACCATCATCTAAGTCTCGCGAGATAGTTGAGCTCGTCCATGCCGTCGGCCTCGCCACTTATGATTGAGCGAAAATCCTCGAGCAGCCCGGGGACAGCCGTAACCTGCTGGTAGACATTGGCTCCGGTGCACCATACATTACCATCCTTGACAGCCTTGCAATCGGCAAGGAGCGAATTTCTGGCGATCAGGCTTTGCATGTCCTTTACTGTCTTGTCCTTGTTATTGTTGTAAATCAATATATCCACATCCCGCACGGCGGCATAGAATGCCTCCATATCAATCTTCATCGAAGCATTGTCCGAGTCCGCAGAATCGATATCCTCAAATGCATAGTTTCCTCCGGCAAGCATGATCGTCTTGATAAGATAGTTGCCGGGAAGTCTTATGGATGCCTCACCTGAGGAATTGACATAAAAATATGCAAAGGTCTTGTCGCTTTTTTCATTGATGGCGCAGGCCTCAAACCGTTCCCGCATATCAGCAAAGGCCGCTTCAGCCTCTTCGCTGTGTCCGGTGAGCAGTCCCATAAGACGAACCCATTCGGCTCTTCCCATAGGATGAGACTCTGCGCTTGTGCGCTCGATCATCACGGTATATCCAAGCTCATGGAGCTTGTCAAGCGTTGATGCGCTGTGATAGATATCACTGTTTTCCATGACAAAATCAATATCGGATACGGCGATGATCTCGAAATCGGGATCGCTGTATTTGCCCACATATGTGATATCGCCCTTGTCCATGGCATCGCGGACGCTCTGTATAGTCCAGTTCTTGTATTCTGTGCCTACCAGCTTCACTTGATTCATACCGCCGCATTTGTCCAGCAGATCCAGAGTTGAGGTAGAGGCTGCATATATGCTCCTGAGCGGACCGTTTATGATCCGGCAGTCACCGGTCATGCCGTCGGGAGCCTCGATGCCGTCGGGAAGCAGCAGAAATTGCTGGTCTGTTCCGATGCAGATGAGAGCCCGTCCCTCGCTGTCGTAGTCCACGGAGAACTCCTGCGCATAGACAAGCTCCATGCTGTCTGTAACCTCAAACCACGATGGTATCTCATGAGCGAGAGGTGCTGCAAAATCGCCGGAGGCTTCTGATGCTTCGACGGCTGCCGATCCTTCCGCAGAGGCCGCAGCAGTTACGTCGCCGGAAGCTGAGTCTGCTGCGGCTGCCGTTGAGTCAGCCGCTGTGTCTGCAGCAGCATTGGTTGACGCCTCTGCTGCGGATGATACGGAAGATGAGGAGGCTGCAAAGCCATCGCCTGTCTTTGATGAGCATCCGGCAAGGGCAGAAACCGCAAGCAGCGCCGCAAGCGAGACAGGAAGGATGCGTCTCCGTCCCATGCCGGAGGATTTTTCTGTACAGATTTTTTGTGGTGCCGTTTTTATTGCTTTTTTCATATTCATCATGATTCTCATATCCTTAATGTTGGTTAGGTTACAGTGTCAAAACTCATCTCCCACGACATGCTCTTTACATGTTCTTTGCATGCATGTACCTGATGCTGTTGCCTGATTCCGGTGCCGAGCCCGGGTGCACCCGAACCGATGTTGCGCGATTGAGCGGATCTCTCCGGGTATCTCATTCCGATGGTGTTCTGATATGCGGCAGCCATCAGTTCAGTCTGGTCAGACAGCTGAGCGTGTCCGCACCATCCGCATCATCAAAGATCACGCTGTGAAAGTCCTCCATCAGGTCGGCGACTGAGGTTACCTGCTGGTATACATTCTCTCCGGTGCACCATACATTTTTATTTTTTACAGCCTTGAAATCAGCCAGCAGAGGACTTTTTGCCAGCAGTCCGTCCATATCTCTGACGGAGGAATCGATGGAGTTATTGTAAATCAGTATATCTGCATCGCGTGCAGCGGAATAGAACGCCTCCATCTCCAGATTCATGGTCGCCTTGGTGGTGTTCTCCGTTTCTATACCGTCAAATACATAGTTTCCGCCGGCCAGACGGATCATCTTGGATATATAATCACCGGGAAGCCTGATGACAGCCGATCCCGATGTACTGATATAGAAAAACGCGACAGTTTTTGAGCTTGTTTCGGATGCTATATTCGCTTCGAAGCGGCTCTTCAATGACGCAAAGACCTCGTCGGCTCTGTCACTGCAGCCGGTGAGCAGCCCGATAAGCCGTATCCACTCGGCGCGGCCGAGCGGGTGGGATTCGTAGCTCATCCGCTCAATCATCACGGTAAATCCGAGCTCGCGAAGCTTCTCCAGCGTGGAGGGACTGTGATATATCATGTTGTTTTCAAGTATGAAATCAACATCCGACGCTGCGATTCTTTCAAAATCAGGCTCGCTGTATTTGCCGACGAATGCGATGTCTCCGCGATCCATGCCGTCGCGCACGCTTTGAATCGTCCAGCTGTTGTACTCGGAGCTTACGAGAGTGATCCTGTCCATAGCCGAGCATTTATCAAACAGATCCAGAGTTGAGGAGGAGGCTGCGTATATGCTGTCAAGCGGCTGCTGTATGAGGATGACATCATCGGTGATGCCGTCAGGAGCCTGTGTATCCTCGGGAAGAAGGAGAAAATGCTGATCAGTCCCGATGGTGATATATGCTCTTTGCTCTGCATCATAGTCTACAGCGTATTCATGCGCATATTCGAGCTCCATGGAGGATACGGCATCAAACCAGTCCGGGACATCGTGCTCGAGCTCGCCGAGTATTCTGCCGGAGGAATCGGAATCCGCTTTGGATGCTGCATCGGAGCCTGGCGCATCTGAATATCCTGAGGATGTGCTCAAGCTTTCGGAAGCAGCATCTGTACCGGCGACTGAAGATACCGGCTCTCCTGCGGTGATGGCATCCAGATCAAATGTGACGGTGTATTCTATCTCGTGAGGTGTACTCATAGCGACTGTATCAGCATATACCGTCATCTCAGACGAAAGTTCTGTCAGAGGAATCTCAAAGGCTGAGGGCTCTCCGGCAGGGCTGACAGGCAGATACTGCGTATCTCCTATACGCATATAATCATAATTTTTGCTGCTCCAGAGAAATGTGACGGTTATCCGGCCGCCGTCAACCGTCATTCTGGCGGGGCTGGCGAGGCTGGCCTTGCCGGTGCCGCCGGACAAGGCAACAGGTATGCCATAGACTCCATCCTCAAGCGAGCGGGGATCAGCGATGGCAGGCGTGCTTTCGGACATACTGCCGGAGGGATCCGGACTGCCCGGATCAGACGCTGCAGACGACACAGTTCCCTCGGAAGAGGAGTCTGCCGAGGAGCATCCCGAGAGCATGCCCGTGATAAGAGATGCCGCCATGACGCATGCAAGGCAGAGCCTTTTTGATGTCAGATTCTTTTTCATGGATATTTCCTCAAGGATATGATATAAAGCCGTCTCCCTACGATATGTCTGCCAGACATACTAAGCTTTGACACTGCACGCAATTATAACATCGGGTATGACGAATGACAAGAAAGTACAGACTGCGGATACGGCATAAAACCCGCGGAAACTGCGGATTTTCGCCGTTAGATAATACCTTGACTAAGGAGGAATATCCGATGTATTCTACTGTTCGAAACAGGTGCAATAAGCTACAATGAGCTGAGGTGCGCATACAGGCAGAGAGCCTGTCAAAGGGCATTTTGGAGGCTGGATATAACATGCAGAAAACCAGACTGGTCGGAGGAAAGCTTCTCAGATGCGGCTATACCACGGGATCATGTGCGGCGGCAGCTTCCAGGGCGGCCGCCTATATGCTGTGCAGCGGAGAGAAGGTTGACAGGATATCGATCATGACCCCGTCGGGAGAGCTTCTGACACTGGATGTGCTGGACAGCACGCTTGACAAGGACAGCGCCATGTGCGCCGTAAAGAAGGACAGCGGAGACGACCCGGATATCACCAACGGAATGCTGGTATATTCAAGAGTTACACGGATATCAAGCGGAACCGAGGTGGAAGGCGGAGAGGGCGTAGGCCGGGTGACAAAGCCCGGACTCGATCAGCCCGTAGGCGCAGCAGCCATCAACTCAACACCAAGAAGGATGATAGCTGCGGCTCTTGAGGATGTCATTCATGAAACCGGGGCAAAGACCGGTCTGCGTGCCGAGATCATACTTCCGCAGGGACGGCAGTTGGCTAAAAAGACATTTAATCCGAATCTTGGCATAATCGACGGGCTCTCTATCCTCGGAACGACAGGCATAGTCGAGCCGATGAGCGAGTCGGCCCTTATAGAATCCAACCGTATAGAAATCAGCGTTATAGCGGCTGCAGGATCGGAGGAGCTTCTGGTGACGCTGGGCAACTACGGCACTGATTTTGCCAGAGATGAGATGGGTCTGACCATCAGAAACCATGTGATGTGCAGCAACTTCGTCGGAGAGGCTCTTGATGCGGCTGCAGAGTTCGGTTTTAAGAGAATACTGCTGATAGGACATATAGGAAAGCTGGTCAAGCTCGGAATAGGACTGTTCAACACACATTCCAAGCACGGAGACGGAAGGATAGAGACGCTTATAGCCTGTGCACTTGAGGCGGGAGCAGATCTGGAGACGCTCAGGGGACTGGACAAGTGTGTGACCACGGATGCGGCACTGGATATCCTCGCCGAGAGCGGATGCGCGGATCAGACGATGGAGATTCTAAAAAAACGGGTAGGGCATTATCTGAGAAAACGGCTTCCGGAAGCTGTAAATATAGAATATCTGTGCTTTACAAACGCAGGACTGTGTAAGGGGATACTTTTTCAAAGTGAACATGCGGCCGAGCTGGCCGGAAAGTGGAGGTAGCAAGATGGTACATATCGTTGGCGCGGGCAGCGGAGCTCCCGATCTGATAACTCTAAGAGGCGCAAAGCTGCTCGGCGAGGCTGATGTAGTGATCTATGCAGGCTCTCTGGTCAATCCCGAGCTTCTCAAGCTGACAAAGGAAGGCTGCGAGATCCACGACAGCGCAAAGATGACGCTTGATGATGTAGTAGAGGTGATCAGGAAGGCCGAGGATGAGGGAAAGACGACGGTCAGACTTCATACAGGCGATCCAAGCGTCTACGGAGCGATACGCGAACAGATGGATCGCTTTGATGAGCTTGGTATCGAGTATGACATATGTCCGGGAGTATCGAGCTTCTGCGGAGCGGCGGCAGCGCTTAAGACAGAATATACGCTTCCCGATGTGAGCCAGAGTGTCATACTGACAAGGATGGCCGGAAGAACCGGAGTGCGCGAGCAGGAGAGCATAGCCTCGTTTGCGGCTCACGGAGCTACTATGGTTATCTTCCTGAGCGCGGGAATGCTCAAGGAGCTGTCCGAGGAGCTGATCAGAGGCGGATACAGACCGGAGACACCGGCGGCCATAGTCTATAAAGCAACATGGCCTGATCAGAAGGTGCTCAGATGTGATGTACAGACCCTTGCGCAGACCGCAGAGGCGGAGGGCATCAAGAAGACAGCGCTCATTATCGTCGGAGGATGCCTGGGTGATGACTATTCGCTGTCAAAGCTTTATGATCCGACATTCACCACAGAATTCAGAAAGGCGACGAAGTGACGGATAGTGCAGATATGCAGCATGCGCGGGTCATCGCATTTACCGATCACGGGATGCAGACGGGAGAGCGGCTGAGGAGATTCATACCCGATATGGATCTGGTCAGATGCCCCCGGGGCGGGCTTTCGGACTGGACTGCCAGGAGCTTTGAAAGCGCGGATGTGATCATATATATAGGTGCGGTCGGGATAGCAGTGAGAGCTATAGCACCGAATATCGAGGGCAAGCTTCACGATCCGGCAGTTTTGGTGATCGATGAGCTCGGAAAGTTTGTGATCCCCATACTCTCAGGACATGTCGGCGGAGCCAATGCAGCTGCAAGACTCATAGCGGATGCTCTCGGAGCGACGGCGGTGATCACCACCGCAACCGATCTGAATCATAAGTTTGCCGTAGATGTATGGGCGACTCAGAGCGGGCTTACTATTGCCAACAAGGACGGAATAAAGGAGATCTCATCGAGGATATTGCGGGGAGAGGATGCGTATATTTATTGCGCATGGCCGATAAAGGGAACAGCTCCGGAGCACATAGTGCCGACATCGGATGCCGGACCGGCTCATGCTGTTGTATCTTATCACAGCAAGGACGGGTGCATGCCGGATCAGGTGCTGAGGCTCATCCCGAGATGTCTGTATGCAGGTATCGGATGCCGAAGAGACATAGCAAGGGAAGCGATCGAGGAGGCCTGGATGCAGGTCATGAGCGATTATAAGCTTGCCCCGGAGGCGATCGCAGGTGTCGCATCGATAGATATAAAGGCTGATGAGCCGGGACTGCTGGAGTTCTGCAGCGATCACGGATGGAGTCTTAAAACATATACAAAGGATGAGCTGAATGCCGTGCCCGGAGAATTTCACGGGTCGGAATTTGTAAAAAAGACTGTGGGCGTAGACAGCGTATGCGAGCGCTCATGCATGCTGGCAGCGATAGCGGCGGCATGCTCCGCACCCGAGGCAGGCAGTACGGACGCTGCCGCGGTGAGAGATACTGCTATGAGAGCGGATTCGGAAGGCAGGATCGCAGAGGATGCGGTACTGATCGTGCCGAAGACATCAAAAAACGGTGTGACCGTAGCTGTAGCGCTGGCTGCCCCGAGGCTGACATGGCAGCCAACATCAAACAGGGAAAGGATCGTGACATGAACCGATTATATGTTGTGGGCATAGGCCCCGGAAAGCTGGAAGGACTGACAATGGAGGCCAGAGAGGCGCTTGATGCCTGCGATATGATCATCGGCTACAGCAAGTATGTAGAGCTTATCAGGGACTATTTCCCGAGAGCTGAATTTGCCGATACCGGCATGCGCAGGGAAGTGGAGCGGGTGAATGAGGCTCTGGCTCAGGCGGCATCCGGAAAGACGGTGGGGCTGGTGTGCAGCGGAGACGCAGGTGTCTACGGCATGGCCGGGCTTGCCATGGAGCTTGGAGCGGCTCACAGTGACGTGGAGATCACGGTCATAGCGGGCGTGACTGCGGCGTTGAGCGGGGCTGCAGTGCTGGGAGCACCGATAGGACATGACTTTGCCTGCATTTCACTGTCCGATCTGCTCACACCGTGGGAGCTCATAGAGCAGAGGCTTGACTGCGCATCGATGTGCGATCTGTGTATGGCCATCTACAATCCGTCCAGTCACAAGAGGGCTGACTATCTGCAGAAGGCGTGTGATATCATCCTCAGACATAAATCGCCGCAGACCATATGCGGATATGTGAAAAACATAGGCAGAGACGGCGAAGAGGGTCATGTGCTCACTCTGGCCGAGCTGCGTGATACTCAGGTAGACATGTTCACCACGGTATTCATCGGAAATGCAGCGACAAAGGTGATAAACGGCAGGATGGTAACACCGAGAGGATACAGGAATGTCTGATGTTATATTGTTCGGAGGAACGACCGAAGGAAGACTGATAGCAGAATTTCTTTCGGATCACGATATCCCGGCATGCGTGTGCGTAGCTACGGAATATGCCTCCACGCTGCTGCATCTGAAGCCCTGCGTCAGAGTGCTGACAGGCAGGCTTGATGAGAGTGCCATAGAGCAGCTGATAAGGGCTGAAAAGACTGCTCTGGTGGTAGATGCGACTCATCCGTATGCGGACATAGTGACGAAAAATGTCAAGGCAGCCTGCGATGCCGACGGTTGCGAATTTCTCCGTGTAAAGCGGGCTCCGGTCAACCGTGAAGGGCTGCTTTACTTTGACAGTCTCGAGGACAGTGTGAGGTGGCTTGCGCAGACAACCGGGATCGTATTTTCAAGCATCGGCACGAAGGGGGCCAGGGAGCTGAGCGAGCTTGCAGACTTCAAAAACCGCGTGATACTCAGGATCCTGCCGTACGCGAAGGGAATATCGGATATGGCGGAGCTGGGATATCCCATGAAGAATCTGTACTGCATGCAGGGGCCATTCTCCAGACAGTTCAATGAGGCACAGTTCCGTGAAACAGGAGCAAGCATACTTCTGACAAAGGAATCGGGCGCAGCCGGGGGATTTGCGGAGAAGGTTGATGCCGCACTGGCTCTCGGCATGAAGGTGGCGGTCATCCGAAGACCGGAGGACTTTGACGGCATGTCCGTGGAAGAGGCGGAGCGTGCCATCATACAGCAATCAGCGGCTCGGAGGTAGACGGGTGAAGAAAGTATTTATCGTAGGGATCGGAATGAGTGCCCTTACTACAACAAAAGAGGGAGACGCGGCGATCCGTCAGTCGGAGGTGCTGTTCGGAGCACCCCGCATGCTGGAGGCCTACGCGGAGCTTGGCAAGACGACCATCGCGACATATAAGGCCGATGAGATAAAGGACTATATAGAAAACCGGCTTTCGGACGGAAGCCGATGCGCAGTGCTCGTATCCGGAGATACGGGCTTCTACAGCGCTACAAAGAAGCTGGCCGCAGTGCTGTCCGACTATGATCCGACGGTGCTGCCCGGGATCTCCTCGGTATCGTATTTTTTTGCGAAATGCAAGCTGACATGGCAGGATGCCAAGCTGGTAAGCTGCCACGGAACAGAGACCGATATAGTAAGCCCGGTACGGCGTCATGCTCTGACATTTGCGCTTACGGGAGGCAATGTCAGCGAGATAGGACGGGCGCTGTGTGATGCGGGCTTCGGCAAGCTGGTTATATATGTAGGCGAGAATCTGTCATATCCGGAGGAGAGAATCTCCGTGACTGACGCGGAGGGACTTGCCAACGGAAGATACTCATCACTTACAGTGCTTATCATCTACAATCCCAACCCTGATGCACGCATCCGTACGGGTATCCCGGACGGTGAATTTATCAGAACTACGGTTCCGATGACAAAATGCGAGGTGCGCTCCTCGGTTATATCAAAGATGAATCTGAGGCCGTCTGATATATGCTGGGATGTGGGCTGCGGAACCGGATCAGTTACGGTGGAGATGGCTCTGTCGGCATATGAGGGTCGGATATACGGATGTGACAAGCGGGCAGAGGCCATAGAGCTGACCCGGGAGAATCTGGCACACTTTCACATAGGCAATGCAGTCATAAAGGAAGGCTGTGCTCCGGAGATATTCAGCGAATTTGAGGCGCCGGATGCGGCATTTGTCGGAGGCAGCAGCGGCAATATGGAGCAGATCGTCGAGGCGATATACGAGAGGAACCCGCGCTGTCGCATCGTGATAACTGCAGTTACCATAGAAAACGCATACAGTGCAGTGAAATCACTGCAGAAAATAGGCCTGGATCCGGAGATAACACAGCTGTCCGTGGCACAATCAAAAAAAGCCGGAGCATTGCATCTCATGACAGCGCAGAATCCCATATATATCATATGCGGCGGAGGGCGCGCATAAGAGACGGCCGGAGAGCAGAAGCTGAAAGGAAGGGCATGAACGACAGATCCGCAAGCAGAATATTGATAGCAGGTACGAACAGCGGGTGCGGCAAAACCACTGTGACGATAGCTCTTATAGCAGCGCTTAAGGCGCGGGGGCTGAGAACAGCTTCCTTCAAGTGCGGACCCGACTATATAGATCCGATGTTTCACAGAGAGGCTCTCGGGGTATCCGCTCACAATCTTGACCCGTATTTCTCGGAGCGGGAGGGGCTGAGATCATTGTTCTGCATAAATGCCGGAGGCGATATCTCGGTCATCGAGGGAGTCATGGGATACTATGACGGAATAGGAGCTGAGGGAAGCTGCAGCACATATGATGTGGCGCGCGCGGTGGAGGCTCCGGTCATACTTGTCGTAAATGCAAGAGGTATGAGCACATCGGCAGGGGCTATGCTGAAGGGCTTTTCCGATTTTAAGAAAGACAGCAATATCAAGGGTGTCATCTTCAACAATATAAACGGGATGACATATCCTCTTCTCAGAGAGGTGGCAGAGCGGGCAGGAATCAGAGCATACGGATATCTGCCGAAGGATGACTCCTGCGCTCTTGAAAGCCGCAATCTCGGTCTGGTGACGGCTCAGGAGGTTGAGGACATATTGAGCAAGATAGAACGGCTCGGATGTGCGGCAGAGAAATCTATAGATATAGATGCGCTGCTGGAACTTGCCGGTGCAGCTCCTGTGATACCGCAGCCGGAGAGACCGGCGGAGAGCTGCATGAAGACAGACTCAAAGCCGGTGATAGCAGTAGCCAATGATAAGGCATTCTGCTTTCTGTACAGCGAGAACATAGAGCTTTTAAGAGAGCTGGGATGTGAGATAGCTTATTTCAGTCCTCTGAAGGACGAAAAGCTTCCGGACGGAATATCGGGTCTTTATCTGTGCGGCGGATATCCGGAGCTGTATACGCAGGAGCTGTCGGCCAATGCCTCCATGCGCAGGAGTATCAGGGAGGCGATAGGAGCGGGGCTTCCTACGATCGCGGAATGCGGGGGATTCATGTATCTGCATGATTCCATCGACGGGATTCCAATGGCAGGGGTGATTCCCGGAAATTCCTTCAAGACTCAGCGCCTTCAGAGATTCGGATACACAAAGATAACAGCCGTGCATGACAATCTTCTCGGCAAAGCCGGAGACAGTATCCGGGCTCACGAGTTCCACTACTATGACAGCGAGAGCAACGGAGCTGATTATACGGCGCAGAAGGCGTCAAACGGCATGACATACCCATGCTGTCATGCCACGGATACTCTGTATGCGGGATATCCGCATATATATCTGCCGGCCAACAGAGGCTTCGCAGAGGCATTTGTGAAAAAGGCCTTACAGCCGAGATCAATGTAGGAGAGAAGAAGCATCGACGGCATACAAAATGCCGGATACCGGCTCCGGAGAGGGACAAAAGAGCATGAAACTGAGAGCGGCGGCGATCATTGCCGGGTTTATCATTGATATGTTGATTGGGGATCCGAGAGGGATACCCCATATTGTCATACTCATGGGCAAGATGATATCCGGGCTTGAGAACAGACTTCGCAGCGCCTTTCCGGGGACAGAGCATGGAGAGAGAACTGCCGGAACCGTGATGACTGCGGTCATGGCGGCGAGCGCCGGGATCGTCGGAATCGTTCTGAATGTACTGTATGCGATTGCGGCTCCGCTGGGATTTGCCGTCGAGACGGTGATATGCTGGCAGTGCGTGGCTGCGAGAGATTTGAAAAAGGAGAGCTTCGCGGTATATGATGAGCTGAAAAAGGGAGATCTTCCCGGAGCCCGCAGAGCTGTCTCCATGATAGTAGGACGCGATGTAGAGCGCCTTGATGAGACAGGTGTGACGAAGGCTGCCGTGGAAACCATAGCGGAAAATACCTCGGACGGGGTGATAGCGCCGCTCTTTTATATGATGCTCTTCGGCGGAGCAGGAGGCTGGCTGTATAAGGCGGTCAATACTATGGATTCCATGGTAGGATATAAGAATGAGCGATATATCAACTTCGGACGCACGGCGGCCAGAACAGATGATGTCTTCAACTATATTCCGGCCAGACTTGCCGCAGCGCTGATGATTGCAGCGGCATATCTCGGGGACTTTGACGGACCGGGAGCAGTGAGGATCTTCAAGCGTGACAGATACAAGCATGCCAGCCCGAACTCGGCACAGACTGAATCGGTCTGCGCAGGAGCTCTGAATGTGCAGCTGGCCGGAGATGCGTGGTACTTCGGCGAGCTCCATAAAAAGGAGTTTATCGGAGACCCGATACGCCCGGTCGAGACAGAGGATATCAGGCGTGCGGCAAAACTTATGGACGGCACAGTGTATCTGATGATAGGACTTATAGTATTGCTGCGGATAGTGCTCTGATCATTTGCTGAAATGCAGCAGGCGGGATACAGGCGCGCAGGGAGGATGACATGAGGCGTTTTGAGCATGGCGGAAATATATATACCGGGACCAGAATCATCTCTGATTTTTCCATCAACATCAATCCGATGGGAATGCCGGAGGGCGTAAAAAATGCGATAGTTGATCATGCAGACGGATATGATATCTATCCTGATCCAAGATGTCTTGAGCTTCGCAGCGCCCTCGCGGCATATCTCAGCTCTCATACACAGACCGAGGTACAGGAGCCGCAAAACAGCGGACCTGGTGATACGGATCCGCGTGCGACCATCACTCCCGATATGGTGATATGCGGCAATGGCGCGGACGATCTGATCTATCGCACATGCTATGCTCTCAGGCCGGAGAAGGTACTTGTATGTGCACCCGGGTTTTCTGAATATGAGAAGGCCTCACTGGCAGCGGGAGCACAGATTGTATACCATCATCTGAAGGAAGAGAACGGCTTTGTTCTGAACGATGAGATATTGAATGATATCACGAACGACATAGATCTTGTCTTTGTATGCACACCGAACAATCCGACGGGGCGTACCGTGGACAGGAAGCTCATACGCAGGATAGCGCAGGCCTGTAAAGACAGCGGAGCATATTTTATGCTGGATGAGTGCTTCATATGCTTTACGCAGGTGCCAAGCAGCCGGGACATGCTGAAGGATTTTGACAACATGATGATACTGGACGCATTTACCAAGAGATATGCTGCGGCGGGACTGCGGCTGGGATTTCTGCAGTCGTCCGATGCAGAGCTTCTGGAGCGCATATACAATGCCGGACCGTGCTGGAATGTGTCGACGCCCGCACAGATTGCAGGCATAGCGGCGCTTGCCGCCCGGGACTATCTGCCGGAGTCGGTGAGATTCATCAGACAGGAAAGAGAGTTTCTGACCGACAGGCTCACGGAGCTTGGAATCAAGGTATATCCCTCCGAGGCCAACTATCTGCTTCTGAAAACGGATATTCCGCTGTATGATCTTCTGAGGCAGAAAGGCATACTGATCCGCGCCTGCGATAACTATATAGGGCTGGATGAGACATATTTTCGGATATGCGTAAAGCAGCGGGAGGAAGAGATGCTGCTTGTGGATACGATAAGGGAGGTTATGAATGGCTAAGGCAATCATGATACAGGGCACTATGTCCAATGCCGGCAAGAGCCTTGTGGCGGCCGGACTGTGCCGGGTGTTCTGGCAGGACGGATATAAGGTAGCTCCCTTTAAAAGTCAGAATATGGCGCTGAATTCCTTTATCACTGATGAGGGCCTTGAGATGGGACGGGCACAGGTGGTTCAGGCAGAGGCGTGCCATGCACGGCCGTCGGTTCTGATGAATCCGATACTGCTCAAGCCAACCACGGATGTGGGCTCTCAGGTCATAGTGATGGGAGAGGTTCGCGGCAATATGAAGGCTGCGGAGTATTTTCGGATGAAGCAGCAGCTGTGGCCGGATATCGACCGGGCATTTCATACACTTTCGGATGAAAATGACATCGTAGTCATAGAGGGCGCCGGAAGTCCGGCAGAGATAAATCTAAAGACTGACGACATAGTCAATATGGGTGTGGCCAGACGCTATGATGTTCCGGTGCTGCTGGTCGGAGACATAGACCGTGGAGGAGTATTTGCACAGCTCTACGGCACAATCATGCTTCTGGAAGAGGATGAGAAGGCACTGATAAAGGGGACTCTGATCAACAAGTTCAGAGGAGACCCGGAGATACTCAGACCGGGACTCAGACAGCTTGAGGAGCTGACGGGCAAGCCGGTGGCAGGCGTCATCCCCTATACTCATGCGGATATAGAGGATGAGGACAGCCTGTCGGAAAGATTCTACAGACGCCGTCAGGCCAACATAGATATCGCGGTCATAAGGCTGCCGAAGATATCCAATTTTACTGATTTTTCGGCGCTTGAGGCCACAGATGCCGTAAGCCTGAGATATGTCTCGTCTGCCATGGAGCTGGGCGATCCGGACTGCGTGATACTGCCGGGGACGAAGAATACGATAGCGGATCTTCTGTGGATGCGTCAGAACGGGCTGGAGGCGGCCATCAAGAAGCTGTATGTGCGCGGAAGACTGATCATCGGAATATGCGGCGGCTACCAGATACTTGGAGACAAAATCATAGACGCGTGCGGCGCCGAGGGCGGCGGCGAGGTGACGGGCATGGAGCTTTTACCCATCGAGACATCGTTTGAGGAGGAGAAGCACAGAACGAGAGTGTCTGGCGTGGTGTTGAATGATGTGGATGCGCCCTTCGGCAAGATAAATGTGGAAGGATATGAGATTCACATGGGACGCTCGGAGCTGAAGCCGGGAGCCCGGGCATTTGTCCGTTATGACAACGGAGTGACGGACGGATGCTACAACGGCAATGCATTCGGGTGCTATCTGCACGGATTCTTTGACAGCATGGAATGCCGCGAGGCGCTGCTGAAAAAACTGTGCGATATGAAGGGTATAAGCTTCGATGAGGCGTCGGTATTTGACTATGCCGCATACAAGGAAAAGCAGTATGATATACTTGCGGATGCGATCCGTGAAAATGTTGACATGGATATGATATACGGGATAATGGGCACAAAGCGCTGACAGGCGCTGCTATATATGTAAATACACTTAAAGCGGAGGAGAGACACATGAAATTGAAGGGCGCTATGCTTGCAGCCGCGGCTGCTCTTATGATGACAGGAATGGCGGCGACAACCTATGCCGTAACATTTGAGGAATGGTACTACGGAAAGTACGGCTCATATCCGGCCGGAACATTGTCCGACTGGATGGAATCATCGACATATTATGAGTATCTTGCGGATACAGATTACGTATACTATGACGGTACAACCTACTATTATACAGATGACGACGGTTCGACCTATTATTACTACACAGATGACGATGCGTATGAGTACTACTATTATTACGATTATGACGATACAAAGTACTATGCAAATGTCACGGATGCATACTGGAGCGGACGCACGGCAAAATGGACTATAGACGGAAGTGCATCCAAGTATCAGGTAAAGCTCTACAGAGATGACAAGTGCGTCGAGACACGCAATGTAACAAGCAAGAGCTGCTCATTTTCATCAAGCATGGACAGGGATGGCTACTATTATTTCAAGGTCAAGGCCTACAACAAGAATATAAAGGGCTGGTCTGACTGGTATGAATCAGACGACAGGTATTTCTCCGCTTCGTCATCGGGAGGCACAACCGTCACAAACAATACAACGACGACTGTCAGCAGCTCAGGCGGCCCCGGATCTCAGTGGATACAGGCTACCGACGGAACCGGAAGATGGTGGTTCAGGCATGCCGACGGTACATATACAAAGAACGGCTGGGAGCTCATCAACAGCAAGTGGTATTATTTTGACGAAATAGGCTGGATGAAGACGGGCTGGCTGACATTCCCGACGGGTATGTATTATCTCGGACCGGACGGAGCCATGGTAACCGGAAATTATACCGTCGACGGAGTTGCTCACTGCTTCTCTCCGGACGGAGCGATGCTTTACTGAGACTGGGAAGAGGGACTGAACCGGCATGGAGATAAAACTTGAAAAGGTACTTCCGATGGATATAGAAAGGAGAAGCTTTGAGATCATAGAATCAGAGCTTCCCCATCCAATAGATCCGGAGCTGGCTCCGATCATCAAGCGCTGCGTGCATACATCTGCGGATTTTGACTATGTTGACAATCTGTGCTTTTCTCAGGGCGTGCTTGAAAGAGCCAAGGCGGCCATCAAAAAGGGAGCTGTGGTAGTCAGCGACACAACCATGGTTCAATCGGGCATCAACAAGAGAGAGCTTGCAGTGTACGGCGGGGAGGCATGCTGCTTCATAGCCGATCCCGATGTGGCTCAGGCTGCCAGAGAAAACGGCACCACCAGATCCTACGCCTCTATGCAGAAGGCGTCGAAGCTCGACCGTCCGGTTATATTTGCCATAGGCAATGCTCCTACGGCGCTGGTTGAGATAGCCAATCTCATAGATGAGGGCGTCATGAAGCCCGAGCTGGTCATCGGAGTTCCTGTCGGCTTTGTCAATGTGGTTCAGTCCAAAGAGCTGATCATGACCAAGGATGTTCCGTATATAGTAGCCCGCGGAAGAAAGGGCGGAAGCAATATAGCAGCCTGCATAGTCAATGCGCTACTGTATATGCTCAAGGCAGAGAGGGGAGAGGCGCGATGAGCGGTATATCCTCACAGGCTGCAGGTATACCCGCGCAGGCCGAGGGTATATCCGCACAGGCTGCAGATGTATCCTCACAAAGCGGTGCATGTGCACAGGCGGGTAAGTCTGATGAGGCCGGGAATGCTACGGATGAAAGCAGAGAGAAAAAACCGGCAGCGCAGAGCACAGAAAACAGCTACAGATATTTTGCCAATCGTGACTGCAAGTATTTCCCGTGTCATCCCGGAGCGGATCCGGAGAATTTCAATTGTCTGTTTTGCTACTGCCCTCTGTATGCTCTGGCTGATAAATGCGGCGGAAACTTCTACTACAAGGACAACGGAGTCAAGGTCTGCACCAACTGCAGGCTTCCGCATCTGGCCGGAAACTATGATTATGTGACGAAGAAGCTTGCCGATGCGATCCATGAAGGAAGGCTGGCTGCGAGGGATCAGACACAGACGCAGGGAGTCTTCAAGGAGGAATGAGTATGAAAGGAATATTGTACGGAGTAGGAGTGGGCCCGGGGGATCCGGAACTGATGACGCTCAAGGCCGTGCGCCTGATAAAAGAAAACGAGATCATCGCGGTTCCCGGAACAGATCCGAAGGAATCCACAGCCTACAGGATAGCGGCGGGAGCTGTTCCTGAGATTGCGGACAAGACGCTGGTTGCCGTGGATATTCCCATGGTCAAGGACAAGAAAAGGATCATAGAGGCGCATACAGCAGGCGCCGAAAGGGTCGCGGCATATCTTGAACAGGGAAGAAATGTAGTGTTTCTAAACCTCGGGGACATCACGGTTTATTCCTCATACATGTATATACAAAACAGAGTCATAGAGATGGGATATCAGGCGGAGGTTGTCAGCGGAATCACATCATTTTGCGCCGCTGCAGCAAGGCTCGGAGTCTCGCTGTGTGAGTGGAGCGAGCCTCTGCATATCATTCCAGCGCTGCACAGAACAAAGGAAGCTCTTGATCTTCCGGGCAACTATGTGCTGATGAAATCCGGAACAAAGATGAATGAGATCAAGAAGCTTCTTGCAGACAGCGGACGGGATGTGATGATGGTTGAAAACTGCAGCATGCCTGATGAGAAGGTATACCGCAGCGTAGATGAGATACCTGATGATGCCGGATATTTCTCGCTTATCATAGCAAAGCAAAAGCAGAAATCTCTGGAATGAGTCTAGCGGGCGGTTTCGGAAAGCAGTTCGTCGAGCCTGAAGCCCATCAAAAAATATAAACGAGTGTCTGATTTGCTCAGACTTACGGAGTCCGCCATATCCTGAATCTTGTCAAGCCGGTACTGCAGAGTGCTTCGGTTGATGCCAAGAATCTGTGAGGATATGGTGCGGCTCCGTTCGTTTACTAGATATACCTTCAATGTCTTATAAAGCTCGGAATTGTGCTTTTTGTCATATTCGCGGAGCTGTCTTAAAAACGGAGGAATCATCTCCTCCGGCGAAAACTCACCGAGACCTTCCATGATCCAGTAGGGCAGCACATGCTCATAGAATGTGTTGTACCATCTGGGCGCGGGGCTCTTCATGCCGTAGTGCAGAGCAACCTGAGCCTGATGAAATGCGGTTCCCAGCTCGGTGATGTCGGTAAATATCGCGGATATTCCCACGGTCAGAACATTTTCCCTGATGATATATGAAAGCTTTTGGCGTATATCCTCAAGGCTCAGATGTCCCTTCTCCATATTGACAAGTATGTATATATTTGAATCTACGGCAGTTGCATAGCATTCCGAGACTTCCTTTTCTATATTGGAGCATATTGAAAAGACAGTTGTGCGGGCAAGCTCGCTTTCTTCATATCCGGCTATGCCTGCCAGATACTTTCCGCTCATATGCCAGCCGAGGCTATGAAGCCGTATCTCCGCATCCTCCGGGTCGATGGCATCCCCGACCGCCGCGCATCTTACGATGGGCTCCAGCGTATCGGACAGCTCTCCCGGAGCGTCCTTCTGCAATATCAGCAATGAGATGATCTCCATAAAATAGTTTATATCGGACAGGATGCTCTGCCGGGAGTCATCCTGAGGAATCAGAACTATAAAGCGCCCGTAGTATCTGTCTGCGAGACGGATATTGGCATAGATAAAGAAATCATCATTATAGTCACTTTCCCAGCGGCATGCGCCGCGAGTGAAGAGTGTTTTTTTGTATGCGGGGCTGAACTTGAGCAGATTGATGGCAGCCGCAGACAGATAATAGCTGTCTTGCTTTTCGTTAAATTCAAAGCTCATCCTTTCCTCGTCGAGGATGGGACATGCGAGGATCTTATAGTAGGCGTCATGTATGAATACAGGAACGCCGAAATGCTCTATGGCTATGCGGCATATGTCGTCGAGACCTCCGCCTTCGATCAGAACCTTGGTCAGCTTTCTTTCCAGATTGTTATAGTTCAGGAATATCTGCTGAAGCATGTTCAGGATAAATACCGCCGTGTAGCTTTTGGATATGAAGATGCATGTGACATTGGGAAATGTCTCGTTTTCAGCGGGCTTGCCAAGCACGACCATCTTGATTCCGGGTACATTTACCGGATGAGCCCGCAGATAGTCGATGTCCGTGAGATAGCAGAAGTCCCGGTGAAAGTCGGTCATTTCAGTGTACAGCATGGCTCCGGAGAGAGAAAACTGTCCGTCACTGCTGTGACGGGATACCGGTATGCCGATCTCGTGGAGCTTCTCATATATCAGATTCAGCGACAGGAGAAATCCGTCGTAGTTAGAGTTATGTTCCAGCATAGAGTACCTCCCTTAAGCTTTGAGCAGCCATGCGTTTTTGAATACAGAATCAATGTCAGACGATTTCTTTGAATATAAGTTTACCGCAGAATGCGGTAAAAGACCAATGCAATGTGGACACTGTGGCGGAACACTTTGACTGAAAACGCATGTAAAATGCTAAATGAAAGGAACCAAAGCGGCACAAAATTGTGCATATTCCCCAATTACGGAGAAGAGAAAGGGAGACATTTATGAGCGAGGAGAAGAAAAAACGCAGTGAACTCAGTCCGGCGCTAAAAAGATTCTTCGGTGTCGGGGATGCAGGCTTCTCATTGATGGCTTGTATCGAAACCTATTATTTCCAGTATTTCCTGACAAATGTAGCTATGTTTTCGATGCCGGAGGTGTCATTGATCTCCACGATCTATTCAGGAGTTGATGCGGCATTGTCCTGGGTATACGGCATCATGCTCAATACGATCAAGCCTATGAAATGGGGACGATATCGTTCATGGTTGATCGTCATCCCGTGGGTGGTTCCGATATTTTATGCATTCATGTTCTTCAAGGTCGGAACAGGAGCACTTGCGGTAACAGTTATATGTGTAGGCGCGATCATATCGCATATTTGCTGGAATATACCTTTTGTAGCAAATATGACCATGATCTCGGTGGCATCCAAGACGCCCGAGGACAGAGCGATTCTTTCTTCAAGCCGTACGACATGGGGCTCAGTAGCAAGAATCGCATATTCATATGTAGGACCGTTTGTGGTTTCGGTTATCTCGGGAGCATTGGGAGAACAGTACGGCTACGCAGGATGTGCGTTCGCATTCGGATGTCTCATGGTAGCAGGCTATGCGGCACACTTCTTCATGTTTGACGGATATGAGGAGACTCCAGAGGAAGAGGCCAAGAGAATGGCCGCGCAGAGAGCAGCGCAGGGTGCTGACAGCAAAAGCAAGGGACCGAGTCTGTGGGATGCACTCAAGGTCAATCCCTATATAGTGGTCTTCATCATAGCATCGTGCACCGCAGCGGTAGGAACAGCATTTTCCACATCCTTCGCGGTTTACTATTGGAAGTATGTGGCAAAGAATCCCGGACTCATGTCGGTATATCTTCTGACATCAAACTTTGTGGCTGTAGTGGTGTCCTACTCAGCCCGCAAGATCATCGCAAAGCTTGGCGCCAAAAAGACGCTTCTGTATGCGTACGGAGCGGTCATCATTGCGATGGTTATGGTATTCCTGACACACCGGATGACGCCCTATATCACGCTGATGCTCATGTGCATCTATCAGGCCGGCTATACGATGTCGGGAACCTGCTCACCGGTTATCTACTCTGACTGTACGATTTATTCGGAATATGTAACCGGCAAGAATGCAGCGGGCGCGTTTATGGGACTGAGCAATATCTCCATCAAGGTTCCGATCATGATCAAGGGTATCCTCATTGCAGGCGTGCTCAGCAGAATAGGCTTTGATGCGTCAGCGGCAGAGATGACAGCGGCGCAGATCACAGGCATAGCGACATCCTTTACCATGGTTACCATCGGCTTTGTAGCGGTAGGGGCAGCCATACTGTTCCTGTTCTATAAGTTGGATGCAGATAAGGTAGCTGAATATTCGGCGGCGATAGCACAGAGAAAAGCGACTGCTGAAGCTAATGCAAATTGAAATACTTAAGCAGAAACCGATGTTAGTTGAAACCAAAAGCCGGGAACGATGCGGGTTGACGCGGTAAGAGGAAAGCGCGAAGCAATGTATGACACCGGGCCGATTTAAAAGAAAGAAGAGGAAAAGACGATGACAAAGTATCCGTTTAAGAAAGAAGAACTTGAGATCAAGGGGTGGGATGAGTCCAGAAGGGGAAAGTTCCCTATATATGACTATCCTATCTCGAGAAAGGAAAATGTCGTACGCACATGGAGAGACAAGGATCCTGTGTGGCTGCAGACTGTAGTGGAGACGGAGGGTATATCACCGAGAGTGATACCCGACAATATAGCAAGAGGCTTTGTATTCGAGAAGGGCGAGCCCTATGATGTATCAAAGTACGGCGGCCCGGATATGTTCGGTATCGAATGGGTCTATGTGCCCATGGCAGGCGGCTCTATGGTAAAGCCGGGCAATCCGACGATGGAGGATGTAAATGACTGGAAGGACATCATAAAGCTTCCGGATATCGATGCATGGGACTGGGCGGCCAGCGCAGAGCGCAACAAAGAACTCAAGGATACTGACAAGGCGGTATCCATGACGCTGCTCAACGGCTGCTGGTTTGAGCGTCTGATCTCCTTCATGGACTTCCAGGGTGCGGCCATGGCACTGATAGATGAGGATCAGAGAGATGCGCTGACAGAGATGACTCACGAGCTGACTACGCTTTATATGAAGATAGTCGACAAGTGTGTGCAGTACTATCCGCTGGATGTCATCAATATCCATGATGACTGGGGATCACAGATGGCTCCGTTCTTCAGCATGGATGTTGCAAGAGAGCTGTATCTGCCTGAGATGAAGAGATTTGTGGATCATGTTCATTCAAAGGGACTTATCTGCGACCTTCACAGCTGCGGACATAACGAGGCCAGAGTAGAGGTATTCCTCGATGCGGGATTTGACAGCTGGACTCCGATGCCCATGAACAATACGGTAGAGCTCTATGAAAAGTACGGCGACAGGATGACATTCGGAGTTGTATATGACAAGCCGTTTGATCCGAAGACAGCTACGGACGCGGAGAAGTTCGCAGCTGCGAAGGATTTTGTAAAGAGATTTGTTCATAAGGGCAAGACAGCCACATGGTCCAACTACAACGATGTGGCGATGCTCGCGGATCCCGTATTTAACAGGGCTCTGTATGAGGAGTCACGAATCGCGCTCGCATGACCCTCACTCTGCGCGCGGTGATCTTGTGAAGCCGGGGCATGTGACGGCACGGGAGAACATTCCTGTAAAGGATGAGACCCCATGCCGGAAGTGCCCCGGCATTTGTTTGTCCCTGACTTTACCGCATTATGCGGTAAAAAAAGCTAGGCAGCTGAACACAATGGCGGATTACTTAGATAAAAAGTACGGTTAAAATGCATATGTAAGCGATCTTTGGGAAAGATAAATTGTGCTATTTTTATATTTTTCGAGGTCGAAAAAAGCTAAACGGAGGAAACTTATGAGTGAGGGTAAAAAGGAGCGCCACGGGCTTAGTCCGGCGCTAAAAAAGTTTTTCGGTGTCGGTGATTTCGGCTTTTCACTGATGACATGTATAGAGACATACTATTTTCAGTACTTTCTGACGAACATAGCCATGTTCTCCATGCCTGAGGTGTCGTTGATTTCTACTATTTATTCGGGCGTTGATGCCGCACTCTCGTGGGTATACGGCATCATGATGAACTCCATCAAGCCTATGAAGTGGGGGCGCTACCGTTCATGGCTGATCGTGATCCCCTGGGTGGTTCCGATATTCTATGCGCTGATGTTCTTCAAGGTGGGAACAGGTGCTCTTGCAGTAGCAGTCATCTGTATCGGTGCGATCATTTCCCATATATGCTGGAACATACCCTATGTAGCCAATATGACTATGATCTCCATCGCTTCCAAGACACCGCAGGAGCGCGCGATCCTTTCTTCAAACCGTACGACCTGGACATCGGCGGCAAGGATCGGTTATTCATATGTAGGCCCGTTTGTGGTATCGCTGATCTCCGGAGCTCTTGGTGAGCAGTACGGATATGCGGGCTGTGCATTCGCTTTCGGATGCTTTATGGTAGCAGGCTACGCGGCTCATTTCTTCATGTTTGACGGATATGAGGAGACACCGGAGGAGGAAGCAAAGCGCATGGAGGCACAGAAGGCCGCACATGCCTCTGACGGAAAGGCCAAGGGACCGAGTCTTATGGACGCGCTTAAGGTCAATCCGTATGTAATCATCTTCATAGTAGCTTCATGTACGGCGGCAGTAGGAACATCCTTCTCTACATCATTTGCCGTTTACTACTGGCAGTATGTCGCAAAGAACCCTGCGCTTATGTCAGTATTCCTTCTTACATCAAACTTTGTAGCTGTAGTTGTCTCCTACTTTGCGCGCAATGTCATATCCAAGTTCGGTGCGAAGAGAACTCTTCTTTATTCATATACGGCGATCATGGTGTCGATGGCTCTGGTTTTCGTAACACATACCATGACTCCCTATATAACCCTTGTTCTGATGTGCTTCTATCAGGCAGGAGTCACCATCGTTCAGACATGCACACCTGTAGTTTATTCTGACTGCACGATCTACTCAGAGTATGTAACAGGCAAGAATGCGGCAGGCGCATTCATGGGACTGAGCAATATCTCTATCAAGGTTCCGATCATGATGAAGGGTATTCTGATCGCGGGTGTGCTCGGAAGAATAGGCTTTGATGCGACAGCAACCATGACGGATGCGCAGGTAACAAGCATCGCAACATCATTCACTCTGGTTACGATAGCTTTTGTCGCTGTAGGTGCGGCTATCCTGCTGTTCATGTACAAGCTGGATGCGGACAAGGTTGCGGAGTGCTCGGCGGCCATAGAGCAGCGCAAGGCACAGGCGCAGGCATGATCTGATAACAGAGCAGTCACGCTAAGGATGAGAAACAGAGATATGCAAATATCAGGAAAGGAAAAAGAAGATGACAAAGTATCCGTTTAAGAAAGAAGAACTTGAGATCAAGTCCTGGGAGAAGACATTCAGAGGCGAAGCGCCGTTGTACGGCTATCCGATCAGCAGAAAAGAGAATGTCATCCGCACATTAAAGGACAAGGATCCGGTATGGCTGATGACATCGGTAGAGACAGAAACCTTCACTCCCCGGGTTATCCCGGACAATGTGGCCAGAGGCTTTGTATTTGAAAAGGGCGAGCCCTATGATGTATCAAAGTACGGCGGCAAGGATATGTTCGGTATCGAATGGGTGTATGTGCCCATGGCAGGCGGTTCTATGGTAAAGCCGGGCAATCCGGCCATGGAAGATGCCAATGACTGGAAGGACATCGTCAAGATGCCCGATATCGATTCATGGGACTGGGCAGCGAGTGCGGAGCGCAACAAGGAACTGTGGACATCGGATAAGGCTATATCCATGATGCTTCTGAACGGATGCTGGTTTGAGCGTCTGATCTCCTTCATGGACTTCCAGGGAGCGGCTGTTGCACTGATCGACGAGGATCAGAGAGATGCTCTGGCAGAGATGACGCACGAGTGGACCACATTGTATATGAAGCTGGTCGATAAGTGCGTGGAGACATATCCGCTTGACATCATCAATATCCATGACGACTGGGGATCACAGATGGCTCCGTTCTTCAGCATGGATGTTGCAAGAGAGCTGTATCTGCCTGAGATGAAGAGATTTGTGGATCATGTTCATTCAAAGGGACTTATCTGCGACCTTCACAGCTGCGGACACAACGAGGCCAGAGTAGAGGTGTTCCTCGATGCGGGATTTGATACATGGACACCTATGGCTATGAACAATACGGTAGAGCTCTATGAGAAGTACGGTGACAGGATGACATTCGGAGTTGTATATGACAAGCCGTTTGATCCGAAGACCGCTACGGATGCCGAGAAGATCGCAGCGGCAAAGGATTTTGTAAAGAGATTTGTTCATAAGGGCAAGACGGCTACATGGTCGCTTTACAACAATGCCGAAATGCTCGCTGATCCGGTATTCAACAAGGCTCTGTATGAGGAGTCGAGGATCGCTCTTGCGTGACGAAGCAGGAACGCGCCTCTGACGCGGGATTCATGAGCTGCTCAGACATTGATACAGATACATTCGGCCGGGACGGATAAGCTGTCCCGGCTTTTGCTTTTGGGAAGACAAAAAAAGAATACAAGAAAAATGTGTATAAAATGTCTTGAAAATCATTGTCTGAGCTTGTACAATACCTTTCAAATAAAAAAGGGGTTTGAGCATGACAGCGCGGTACAGTGAGGAAGTGCTCGGATTTCCCACAAGAGACCCGTCCTGGGTCGATTCTGATCGGGAGGAAAAATTATGAGAAAGTTTGCAGCAATGGCAATGACTGCCGCGATGGTCTGCGGCATGCTTACAGGATGCTCGAGCGGCACATCAAGCACGACGGCTACGACGGCAGCCGGAAGTGAGACAACGGCAGCAGCAGGAGCAGAGACAACTGAAGCTCAGGCGCAGACTGATGGCGACAAGGTAGTAAAGATCGGTGTGTTTGAGCCGCAGTCAGGAGATAACGGTGCAGGCGGAAAGCAGGAGATCCTCGGTATGCAGTATGCAAATAAGCAGACTCCTACAGTAGAGATCGGCGGAGAGACATATCAGGTAGAGCTGGTATATGCGGACAACCAGTCCTCTAACGATAAGGCTCCCTCAGCGGCGCAGCAGCTGGTTTCATCAGGTGTTTCGATCGTTCTGGGATCCTATGGATCGGGCGTTTCGATCGCCGCATCGGATACATTCGGTGATGCCGGAGTTCCGGCACTGGGTGTAACCTGCACAAATCCCAATGTAACAGCAGGAAACAGCCACTACTTCCGTATATGCTTCCTTGATCCCTTCCAGGGAACAGTTCTTGCAAACTATGCAAAGGAAGCGCTCTCGGCAACGAAGGCATACTGCCTGGCTAAGCAGGGCGATGACTATTCTGTAGGTCTGTGCGAGTACTTCAGAAAGGCATTCGGCGAGGAGAACTGCGTATATGAGGTATTCCCCGACGGAACATCTGATTTCAGCTCTTATGTAACAAGTGCAAAGAATCAGGGCTGCGATGTATTCTATGCTCCTGTCTCTATCGAGGCGGCAGCTCTTATCATCGATCAGGCAGATACACAGTCGCTTGGAGTTCCCATGCTGGCAGGCGACACATGGGATTCAAATGTTATCACAGCGGCAGCTCAGGGCAAGAATGTAGACATCAGCGTCACAACATTCTATCAGGAGGGCGGCAACGCAGAGTTTGATGAGGGCTTCAAGGCATGGCTCAACTCTGATTCAACAGCTCTGGCCAATAACAACGGCAATGACATGATCTCTGCAGTATCAGCCATGGGCTATGACGCATACTATGTTGCTCTTGAGGCACTCAAGGCAGCCGGTACAACTGCTCCCGCAGATGTTCTGACAGCACTTCCCTCAATCAAGTATACAGGTGTGACAGGCGTGATCGAGTTTGACGAGATCGGCGATGCAAAGCGTGATACCGCATTTGTAAAGCACTGCAACACAGAAACAGGCGAGTGGGAGCTCGTCAAGGAGCAGGGCGTAAACGAGTGATCGGAGCGCTGCACAAGAGAAAGCTGACGTAAAGATGCGTGAAGCTGGCGGGATCATATCCCGCCAGCCCTTGCATGTTCGAGTATTTTACAAAAGGGAGAACCACCAATGGGGATTATGAACACGATCCTGCCGTATTTACTGTCAGGGATATCGGTAGGAGGCCAGTATGCGCTGGTTGCAATCGGATATACGATGGTATACGGAATATTGCGGCTGATCAACTTTGCGCACGGTGATGTATTTATGGTAGCCGGACTGCTGATGGTATATCTGTCGGCGTCGCTGCCGCTTTACCTGGCCATACCGATGATGGTGATAATGACGGTGGCTCTGGGCTTTATCATAGAGCGTGTGGCCTATAAGCCCCTTCGTACCGCACCTCGTATGTCGGTTATGATATCCGCTATCGGCATGAGCTATCTGCTGGAGAACCTTGCGCTGTACATCACCGGAGGACTGAACAAGAACTATCCGGCGCTGCCGTGGATATCAGATCAGATCATGGTGCTGGGAGCTACCACCAAGCGGGTTACGATGATCACGCCTGTTCTGACATTGGTACTGGTCATCCTTCTTGTATGGCTGATCAACAATACGAAGGTCGGAATGGCGATGAGAGCCGTATCAAGGGATTTCGAGACGGCACAGCTCATGGGTATAAAGATCAACAATGTCATCTCTGTCACCTTTGTCATAGGTTCATTTCTCGCAGCTATAGGCTCCATGCTTTATTTTTCAAACTATCCGGGCGTTGTGCCCACATCGGGAGCCATGCCCGGTCTCAAGGCATTTGTTGCGGCGGTATTCGGAGGCATAGGCTCGGTTCCCGGAGCTGTGGTAGGAGCGTTCATCATAGGCATATGCGAGTCTGTCATCAAGGGACTTGACACCATACTTACGGCGGCGGGAGTCATAAAGGCTCCACTGGAGCTCTCTACATTCTCGGATGCATTTACATTTGCACTGCTTATAGTGATATTGATATTCAAGCCGACGGGTCTGTTCGGTGAGAAGACTACGGATAAGGTCTGAGAAAGGAGGGAGATGCAATGGTTGAGAAACGAAATACCGGAGCCGGCATCATCACCGGCATAGCAGTTACGCTGCTGCTGGCAGTTGTGCTTGTTCTGGATCAGGTCATAAAGCCGACAGACAGCATGTCCATGCTGCTGAAGGTTTTGCAGAAAGCCTCCGTATATACTCTGGCAGCCGTATCCATGAATCTGCTCAACGGCTTTACCGGACTTTTTTCTCTGGGACATGCAGGATTCATGCTGATCGGATCGTATACATATGCGATTCTTACGCTGCCGTCGTCTGTCAGAGATACTATCTATCAATACTATGACGCTGCCATACGATTCTCCTTTCCGGAGGCGCTCAGCAGTGTGGCAGGCCCATTCGGTACAGTGCTCGGCGTTATCATAGCGGTGATTCTGGCCGGTCTTTTTGCTGCCGGAGTGGCTTATCTGATAGGTCTTCCTGTTCTGCGGCTCAAGTCCGATTATCTGGGTATAGCAACGCTGGGCTTTGCGGAGGTTGTACGCGCGGTATTCCAGTGGGGCAAGCTCGGACCGATAACCAACGGCTCCAATCCTATCAAGAGTTTTGTCAGGATCAATGCCTTCAAGATCAATGTGGGAAGCACGACCATATCGCTTTCGACATTTATTCCGGTACTTATATCCGTCATATGCATCGCGTTCATCGTGATGCTGGTCAACTCGTCCTACGGAAGAGCCTTCAAGGCGATTCGCGATGATGAGATCGCGGCAGAGGCCATGGGTATAAATCTGGCGAAGCACAAGAGACTGTCATTCTGCATCAGCTCCTTCTTCGCAGGAGTAGCCGGAGCAAGCCTGGCCATGGTGCTGGGAATCGCTCAGGCCAACAATTTCAAGTCGGCCATGACATATGAGATACTGCTTATGGTAGTGCTCGGAGGAATCGGCTCCATATCCGGAAGCTGTATAGGCGCTGTGCTGTTTATCGCGTCCTCCGAGTGGTGGCTGAGAGGTCTCGATTCAGGAGAATTTCTCGGTATATCAGCTCCTGCAATATTCAGAAACGGCTTCAGACTTGTGATATTCTCCATCATCATCATGGTAGTCGTGCTCTTCTTCCGCAAGGGCATCATGGGCGATAAGGAGCTTCCGGATCTCTTCAGGGCGAAAAAGAAGAAGGCAGGAGAGGAGGCGCTGAAATGACAGGAAATGTGCTTCATCTGGAACATATCACAATGCAGTTCGGCGGCGTGGTTGCTGTCAATGACCTCTCAATGGATGTAAATGAGGGCGAGATAGTAGCGCTGATAGGTCCGAACGGAGCAGGAAAGACGACCGCATTTAACTGTGTGACGGGAGTGTATGAGCCGACGAACGGCCGGATAGATTTTAAGGGACAGACCATCATAGAGAACCATCCTCAGGGCAAGATGAAAAAGCTCTATGCCGGAGAGGGCGCAGGACTTTATAAGGATGTGATAAGCCCGACGCCGGACAGGATAACAAAGCTCGGCATCGCGCGCACCTTTCAAAATATCCGCCTGTGGAAGACGCAGACAGTGTTCGACAATATCCTCATCGCGACTCACTGCCGCAATGAGAGCGGAGTATTTTCGGCGGCTCTTCACCTGAACGGCAGGGAGGAGGCAGCCAATCGTGAGGAGGTAAACAAACTTCTCGAGATTGTAGGTCTGCAGGATGAGGCTGATGAGCTTGCGACATCCCTTCCCTACGGTAAGCAGCGAAGGCTTGAGATTGCAAGAGCACTTGCTACAAAGCCAAGTCTGCTCCTGCTGGACGAGCCTGCGGCAGGCATGAATCCGCAGGAGACAGATGAGCTGACTGAATTCATCGGGCAGATTCGCGAAAGATTCAAGCTTTCGATACTGCTTATCGAGCATCATATGAATCTGGTAATGGGTATATCCGAGAGAATATATGTGCTTGACTTCGGAAAGCTGATAGCTCAGGGAACTCCGCAGGAGGTTCAAAACGACAAGCGCGTGATAGACGCATATCTGGGGGTGGCCGAGGATGCTTAAAATAGAAGATCTTCATGTAAGCTACGGCGGCATAAGAGCGCTGCGCGGAATCTCGTTCGATGTAACGGACGGCTCCATAGTGACGCTCATCGGAGCCAACGGTGCGGGAAAGTCAACAACACTGCGTACTATAACGGGACTTGTAAAGGCTGAAAGCGGATCCGTGAGATGGAATGATCAGGAGCTGACAGGCATGCCGATCGACCGTATAGTAGGAGCCGGAATAGCGATGTCTCCGGAGGGACGCCGCGTTTTCACAGACCTGACCGTAGAGGAGAACCTCAAGATAGGCGCTTATCTGCGTAAGGACAAGGCTGAGATAGAAAAGGATCTGGGCTGGGTATACGGACTGTTCAAAAGGCTCAAGGAGAGAAGCTGGCAGCTGGCCGGAACGCTGTCGGGCGGAGAGCAGCAGATGCTGGCGGTAGGACGGGCGCTCATGTCACGGCCCAAGCTCCTGCTTCTGGATGAGCCGTCTCTTGGTTTGGCTCCGCTTGTGGTGCAGGATATATTCTCCATCATACAGGAGATCAATCGTCAGGGCGTGACGGTGCTGCTGATCGAGCAGAATGCCAACATGGCTCTGAAGATAGCCGACTATGCATATGTTCTGGAAACAGGCAACATCACGATGTCGGGAACGGGCGCCGAGCTTCTGGCCGACGAGCGAGTCCGCGAGGCTTATCTGGGAAAGCAGAAGGCCTGAGCTGTTGCCTATGGTCTGAAGCCTGCGGGCTTCGGATGTGTAAGACTGAAAAGGGAAGTGTGTTTGCATATAATCACGAACATACTTCCTTTTTGATTGCTTTTATTGTGCACAAATCAAGGTACATGACAGCCGACGGACGGAAAAATCTATGATATAATTTTGCATTGCCGCAGATGAATCGGTGCTTGGGGGATGCCGGATGCATGATGTGCGGCGAGTAAAACAGAATATGTAGAGCATCGACAGGAGGGGGAGAACTGCATGCATACAGCATATGTCATAGAGGAGCTGCAGAAGCTGGCATTGAGAGATCCGGAACTGAGAGATATGATATTGAAAACCAGTCAGGAGAAAAATCCGCTGGCTGCATTTTGCGCTCTGGCAAGGGAGTACGGATTCGAGCTTTATGAGATGGACATAGTAGAGGCCGGAGAGGAGCTGTACGCATCCATAAAGAGAAGCACGAACGGCGGCGGAGAGAATTCGCCGAAGCTTACATATCAGGACGACCTGTATGCAATGCTGATAGGCTGCCTGAACGGAGTGAACTGACGGACAGGAGCAGATAAGTATGTCCGGAGAGCATCGGCGGACGCCGGGGGAGCGGAGACTTGATACTTGACCACATTCAGGAGGAACAGAATAAAAGAGTGCTTCTGGCAGGTGTATGGGAGACCGGAACCAGAGAATATCTGAGTCAGGAGGACTTTGACCATTCCATGGATGAGCTGGAGGAGCTGACTAAAGCCTGCTATCTTCAGCCGGTGGGACGCGTGACGCAGCAGCTTGACCGCATTGTGAGTGCGACATACATGGGAGCAGGCAAGGTTGATGAGCTCAAGTCATATGCGGCGGCTCTTGACGCGGAGCAGGTAGTCTTCAATGACTCGCTGAGTCCGTCTCAGATCCGCAATCTTCAGGAGATGCTTGGCATGCCGGTCATGGACCGTACATCGCTGATACTTGATATATTTCAGAGAAGAGCGCGCAGCAGGGAATCCAGACTGCAGGTTGAGCTAGCAAGGCTCCAGTATCTGAAGCCAAGGCTGATAGGCATGTGGGAGACTCAGAACCGTCAGGGAGGAGCCTCAGGCTCCATGTCCAGCAAGGGCGAGGGAGAGACACAGCTGGAGATCGACCGGAGAACCATAGACGGCAGACTGGCAAAACTCCGCAGTGAGCTGAGAGTGGTTGAGCGGGAGAGAAATACGCAGCGTAAAAAGCGCAAAGGCATGAGGATACCGCTTGTTGCGATGGTCGGATATACCAATGCGGGCAAGTCCACCATCATGAATGCCTTCGTGGACAGATACACAGGCAAAAATGCGCAGGAGAGAAGAGTATTTGAAGCGGACATGCTTTTTGCAACTCTGGATACTACGGTGCGCAGGATAGAAACAGGCTCTAACAGGGATTTCCTTTTGTCCGATACGGTAGGATTCATCCGCAAGCTTCCGACATCGCTGGTGGAGGCGTTCAAGTCTACGCTTGAGGAGATGAAGGAGGCAGATCTTCTGCTGCATGTGGTGGACTGCTCGGATCCGTATGCGAGAGACATGATCGCCACGACCAGAGACACCATCGTCGAGCTTGGAGCCGGACACATACCGATGATCACGGTATACAACAAGGCGGATATGTGCGAGCCTGCGGTCAGATATCCGAGAAGAGGTGTACAGGAGCGTACAGCCTCCGGAGATCTGGCAGACAGCATATACATAAGCGCGAAGGATCATGATTCTCTGGATATGCTGCGTGATATGATACTTGAAAAGGTATATACGGAGTATGAAGAGACAGAAGTTCTGATTCCGTATGACAGGGGCGATCTGATATCATTTCTTATAAAGAACGCTCAGGTGCTGTCTATGGAATACCCGGCGGAGGGAACACTGATGAAGGTCAGAGCGCACAGTGCTGTGCTGGACAGTCTTGGCAAGCAGCTTGGCACGGTCCGGGAATGACTGTTGTAAGCCCTTGACGCAACATACATGAAAACGACGAAAAAACGGCTCAAAACGAGCCGTTTTTTTCGGTTTTGCCGTAGAGATGAAGTATTTACACGAAAAAAAAGGCATGGTATCATACAGAAAAATTTCCAGAGAGAATCAAGAGGTTTTATGACTGAGACATTCAGACTTATGAATATGCTGGTTGAGGCGGTGCTCACGGAGTGCCGTTTGCTCGCATGTGTATTCACATCTCTGATGTCATGTCTTTCGAATCTTACAGTCGGCATAGAGAATGACAGTCTGCTATCGCTAGACAGCCTGATAACCGCAGCCATTACTGCGGTCATTATTATTGTCATCATCGGCTCGCTGAGCAGGGATGATCTTCATAATCAGGTTCGTAAGACATATACGGTATATTCCGGGTCAGACTCCCTTTAAAAGATAAGGAAAGCCGATCCAAATGCACTGGGACGCAGGATGAGCTTGAACGGGGAAAGCCGGACACAAGCTTCGGAAAACGCCCAGGATACGGGATATATACGGTATAAAACAGAAAGACTGCGGACTAAGAGAATGAAGAGCCTTGCTCGGCGACGAGCAGGGCTCTTTTAGTTTTACAGTAAACGGATAAGGGGTAGAAAAGGATGCGTTCAATCAGGATCAGTGACATCACGATGAAGCAAAAGGGTGCGGCAGGACTGACATTTAAAGAAAAGCTGGAGCTGGTCAAGCTGCTGGACAGACTGAATGTGGATGTGATAGAGACGGGGCCTATCGTGAAGCCGAGAGCTGATGCACTCTGCATCAAGTCCATCGCGCAGTCGGTTCGATCGACGGTAGCCGTACCTGTATCGCTGGAGAGAGCCAGGATCGATGAGACATGGGATGCAGTTTCCGCAGCGAGGAGGGTGAGGCTTCAGGTTACGGCACCGGTGAGCTCGGTTCAGATGGAATATCTGCTTCATATGAAGCCCGATGCAGTGAGGTCAAAGGTCTGTGAGGCAGTGGCATATTGCAGAGAGCTGTGCGGTGATGTTGAATTTATCGCCGAGGATGCAACGAGAGCCGACAGAGAGTTTATGTATTCTGTGATGGAGGGCGCTATAAAGGCCGGCGCGACGACCGTCACTGCAGAGGATGCCGCAGGCAGCATGCTTCCGGAAGAATTCGGAGCATTTGTCCGGGACATCAGGGAGCATGTACCCGGAATAGAAAATGCTGTGCTGGGAGTATGCTGCAGCAATGAGCTGTGCATGGCAGACATATGCAGTGTGACAGGAGCAGCCGGGGGAGCCGGAGAGATAAAGACGGCTGCATACGGGGATGATACGGTCTCGCTGAGGCATATAGTCAGAATCCTCGAGGCATCATCCGAGAAGCTTGGCGTATCGGCATCGGTGAAAACTGTTGAGATCAGTAGGATCCTGGAGCAGATTGCACGGATATTCACCATGGAAAAGAACAAGAGAACACCCTTCGAGGACGGGGTGAGGGAGGATCGGCAGGAGAAGACGTTCACGGCGGCGGACGACATCACAGCCATCATCGCGGAGATAAAGCGGCTGGGATACGATCTGGATGAGGAGGATCATGCGAGAGTATATGACACCTTCAAGGCCATAGCTGCCCGCAAGGAATCCGTGACAAGCACGGAAATTGACACCATGGTGGCCTCAACAGCCATGCAGGTTCCGTCGACATATGTGCTTGAAAACTATGTGATCAACTCCGGACGCACCATCTCGGCTACTGCGCATGTGAGACTTACAAGGCATGATGAGCTGCTGGAGAGCGTGGCTATAGGAGACGGGCCTATCGACGCGGCGTTTATCGCGATAGAGCAGATAACCGGCCATCATTATGAGCTGGATGATTTTCAGATTCAGGCGGTGACAGAGGGGCACGAGGCCATGGGCGAGACCGTTGTGAGGCTTCGCTCGGACGGCAGACTCTATTCCGGAAGAGGCCTTTCAACGGATATCATCGGCTCGAGCATACAGGCCTATATAAATGCACTCAACAAGATAGCATATGAGGAGGAAAATGCATGAAGCTTTCATTTTCCACAAGAGGCTGGTCGGAAATAGGCTGGGATGATCTGCTGGACATCGCACAGGAGATGCATTTTCAGGGTATAGAGCTTTACTCGGTGCAAAAACATCCGGAATACTTCGAAAGAGGAGGCCCGTTTCACAGGCAGCACACGGCGGCCACGATAAGGAATCTCATAGACAGAGAGCTGGAGATTGCATGTCTGGATACATACTGCGAGCTCTCTGACACAGACAGCATAGAGACGCTCGGCCGGCTGATGGAGACGGCCGGACAGATGAGGATCCCGTATGTCAGTGCTGCGGCGCTGAACGGCGATGAGGACAGGATACGATCCGTGATATCACGGCTGATTCCGAAAGCCAGAGAGCAGAGAGTGACGCTTCTTATCCGAACGGCGGGTATATATGCGGACACGGCAAGACTGCGCGACATGCTGGACGGCTTCGCGGATGATTCTCTGGGAGTTCTGTGGGATATGCACCATCCGTATTATGACTTTAAGGAGACCGCGGATACCACGATCAAAAATCTCGGAGCATATGTAAAGCATGTGCATCTGCGGGATTCCAATGAGGACGGGAGCTATACGCTGATAGGAGAAGGCACGCTCCCCATCAGAGAGATGCTTCAGGCGCTCTCGTCCGTGGACTATGACGGATATGTCTCACTTGAATGGAAGCCTGAGTGGATAGAGGAGATAGACGACTACGAGTTCATATTTCCGCACTTTGTCAATTATATGAACCGTTTCGATAAGACAAAGATCAAAAAGACGGATCTTTATCTCAATCATGACGGAACCGGATACTATGTATGGCCAAAAAATGAGCTGATCAATCTGACATTTCCGCAGGTGCTTGACAGGATGGTCAAGGAGTTTCCGGATCAATATGCCTTTAAGTACACGACGCTTGACTATGTGAGAACCTACTCGCAGTTCAGGGATGATGTGGACGATTTTGCAAGAGCGCTCGTCAGCATGGGAGTAAAGGCGGGCAGCAAGGTCACCATATGGGCCACCAATGTTCCGGAATGGTTCATCACATTCTGGGCGACGACCAAGATCGGCGCGGTGCTTGTCACCATGAATACGGCATATAAGATACACGAAGCCGAATATCTGCTGCGCCAGTCGGACACGCATACACTGGTCATGATCAAGGACAGCCTCGATTCCGACTATCAGGGCATCATCAACGAGATCTGCCCGGAGATCGCACTGTCCAAAGCGGGAGAGCCGCTCCGCTGCAGGAAGCTTCCGTTCCTGAGAAATGTCATCACCTGCGGATTCTCACAGCCGGGCTGTCTGACATTTGAGGAGGCCATGGAGAGAGCGCCGATGGTGCCGCGTGAGGAGATACTCAGGATGGCGGCGGCGGTCAGGCCGGACGATGTGGCGAATATGCAGTATACATCGGGCACTACCGGCTTTCCGAAGGGAGTCATGCTGACTCACTACAATGTAGTCAACAACGGAAAATGTATCGGAGACCGTATGGGTATGAGCACCGCTGACAGGATGATGATTCAGGTTCCCATGTTCCACTGCTTCGGAATGGTGCTTTCCATGACGAACTGCATGACGCACGGATCAACCATGAGCCCCATGCCTTACTTCAGCGCAAAGAACTCTCTGGCATGCATCAACCAGGAGAAGATAACCGCATTTAACGGTGTTCCGACCATGTTCATAGCGATGTTCAATCATCCGGACTACAAAAAGACGGATTTCTCGCATATGAGAACGGGGATCATGGCAGGATCGGGGTGTCCGCCGGAGCTGATGAAGAGAGCGGCTCAGCCTGATGAGATGAACATGACAGGCATAGTCAGTGTATACGGGCAGACAGAATCATCGCCGGGAAGCACCATGTCGGCGTGGACTGATCCGATAGACATCCGTACGGAGACGGTCGGATACGCCTTCGGGCATGTGGAGTGCAAGATCATAGACCCGGAGACCGGCGAGGAGGTGGCTGACGGAGTAAACGGAGAGTTCTGCTCACGCGGATACAACACCATGAAGGGATATTACAAGATGCCTGTCGCCACGATGCAGACTGTGGACAGGGACGGATGGCTTCATTCCGGAGATATCGCCTGCAGAGACGAGCAAGGCAACTACAGGATCACGGGTCGCCTCAAGGACATGATCATAAGGGGAGGAGAGAACCTGTATCCGAAGGAGATAGAGGAGTTCATATATACGCATCCGGATGTGAGAGATGTGCAGGTTGTGGGAGTGCCTGACGAGAAGTACGGTGAGGAGGCGATGGCCTGGATCATACTCAAGGAGGGCAAGGAGATGGATGAGAGGACTATGCATGACTATATCGCCTCTCATATGGCGAGACATAAGGTTCCGAGATACATCAAATTTGTTGATGATTTCCCGATGAACGCGGCAGGAAAGGTGCTGAAGTACAGGATGCGGGAGATGGCGGTCGAGGAGCTTGGCTTAAAAAGGTAAAAATTAATTTGGAGGGAATCATGGCAGAGACGATAGAAGACAAGGCATACCTGAAGGAGGTAGCCCTACGTATAAGGGATATGCGGGAGATCATGGGGCTGTCCGAGAAGGAGATGGCTGACAAGACAGAGGTGACGCTTGAGGCATACAGAGAGTATGAGGCAGGGATGCAGGACTTCCCGTTCACATTCATCTATAAATGCTCGCAGGCATTCGGTGTAGGCATGAGCGACCTGCTGGAGGGACGCAGCTCCAGACTCTCGTCCTATACCGTAACCCGCAAGGGACACGGTCAGGATACGGCCAGAGAGGACGGCATCTCCATAGATAATATGGCACCGAGCTTCGCGAACAAGAAGGTGGAGCCGTACTATGTCACATATGAGTACCGGCAGGAGCTTCAGAATGCGCCTATTCATATGACAAAGCATTCAGGACAGGAGTTTGACTTCATCGTCAGCGGCAGACTGAAGGTACAGATAGGAGACAATGTCGAGTACCTCAGCGAGGGCGACAGCATCTACTACAACAGCTCCACACCCCACGGCATGATAGCTGTGGACGGAAGAGACTGCGTATTCATCGCAATCATCATCCCGGGCACGGGAGAAGACAAGAAGGAGAAGATTCTTCGCAATACTCTGATTCCCTCCAAGAGTACCAGAAGAAGATATGTATGCTCCGAGTTTGTCAAATGCACGGAGAACAGATCGGGAGCACTGGAGCGGATAGACTTCGCCAATGAAGACCGCTTCAACTTCGCCTTCGATATCGTGGACGCCATAGCCAAGAAGGATCCGGAGAAGCTGGCGATGATCCATATCGATAAGAATATGACGGAGCGTCGTTTTACATTCTACGATATCAAGCGGGCCTCCAATCAGTGCGCCAACTACTTCAAGGCTCTCGGCATCAGGAAGGGAGATAAGGTTCTGCTTGTTTTAAAGCGTCACTATCAGTTCTGGTTTGCGATACTGGGGCTTCACAAGCTGGGAGCCATCGCCATACCGGCGACAAGCCAGCTCCAGCCGCATGATTTCAAGTATCGCTTCGACGCGGCGGATGTCAGCGCAATCGTCGCTACATCGGATGATCTCGTCCCTGCTCATGTGGATGCCGTAGTGCAGGATTGTCCGAGTCTTAAGACCAGAATACTGGTAGGAGGAACAAAGGAAGGATGGCACAGCTTTGATGAGGAATTCCCCCTGTACAGCGCGCATTTTTACAGAAGCGAGGACACCCCGTGCGGCGATGATCCGATGCTGATGTTCTTCACATCCGGAACCACGGGATATCCGAAGATAGCGATGCACAGCTACAAATATCCGCTGGGACACTATATCACAGCCAAGTACTGGCACGGAGTAAGTCCGGACGGGCTGCACTTTACCATATCGGAGACCGGCTGGGGCAAGGCTCTGTGGGGGAAACTGTACGGACAGTGGATGTGCGAGGGCGCAGTGTTCACATATGATTTCGACAGATTCAATGCGTCGGAGATACTGCCGATGTTTGCAAAATATCATATCACCACATTCTGCGCACCGCCCACAATGCTGAGAATGATGATAAAGGAGGATCTGTCCAGATATGACCTGTCATCGATAGTTCATATGACTACCGCAGGAGAGGCTCTGAATCCGGAGGTATACATCCAGTTCGAGAAGCTGACAGGCCTTCAGATCATGGAGGGCTTCGGACAGACGGAGCTGACACTGTGCATAGGCAATCTGATGGGAGGAACTCACAAGATAGGCTCTATGGGCAAGCCTACGCCGCTGTACGATATCACATTGATGAACGCTGACGGTGAGCCCGTGGCAGACGGTGAGCCGGGAGAGATAGTTGTCAGGACATCGGACAGAGTACCCTGCGGACTGTTTCTGGGATATTACAACAATGCCGAGGAGACCGCGGAGGTATGGCACGACGGATATTATCATACAGGAGATCTGGCATGGCGTGATGAGGACGGCTTTCTGTGGTATGTGGGCAGAAAGGATGATGTCATCAAATCATCAGGCTACCGCATAGGACCGTTCGAGATCGAAAATGTCATCATGGAGCTGCCGTATGTGCTGGAATGCGGCGTATCGGCTGCGCCGGATCCCGTCAGGGGACAGGTCGTCAAGGCAAGCATCGTGCTGGTCAAGGGTACGGAGCCGTCGGAGGCACTGGCCAGGGAGATCCAGGACTATGTAAAGAAGAATACGGCGCCATATAAATATCCCAGAATAGTCGTATTCAGGGAAAGCCTTCCCAAGACCATATCGGGAAAGATTCAGAGAAACAAGCTATAGGAGAGCGGCGTGAAATATAAGAGAGTGACGCTTCTGAGCGGACATTACGGCAGCGGCAAGACGGGAATAGCCGTAGCGATGGCGAAGGAGCTGAAAAAAAGATACGACAGGGTTGCGATAGCGGATCTTGATATAGTCAATCCGTACTTTCGGACGAAGGACTCGCAGGACGAGCTGGAGGCGGCGGGAATCAGGCTGATATGTTCAAAGTATGCCAACTCCAATGTGGATCTGCCTGCACTTCCCGATGAGATGTATTCGGTCATCGATGAGCCTGATCAGCATGTCATCATAGATGTCGGAGGAGACGACAGAGGAGCGCTTGCGCTTGGACGCCTCGTACCGGCGCTGCTTGAGGAGGATGATTTTGATATGTACATGGTCATCAATATGTATCGTCCGCTGACAAGAACGCCTGAGGATACGCTTGAGATACTAAAAGAGATTGAATGCGCATGCGGGATGAGATTTACGGGACTGATCAACAATTCCAATCTGGGCAATCTTACGCAGGCAAGCGATGTGCTGGCATCCGCGGAATATGCCGGGAAAGTGGCAGAGCTGACAGGGTTGCCGCTTGCGGCCACGACAGTGGAGGAAGAGCTTTACGGGGAGCTGAAGGACAGAGTTGAGGAGCTTTATCCCATAGGCATCCGGAAAAAGATATTTGAGTACTACAAGGAGGGTAGCAATCAATGGCAAGGGTGACATTCAACACGGACAATTGCAAGGGCTGCGGACTGTGCGTAGACGCCTGTCCCAAGTATCTGCTGCAGCTGTCAAGGGACAGGATCAACAAGAAGGGACACCATCCGGCAGAGATCACGGATCAGGAGGCATGCGTGGCCTGCACATCCTGCGCGATCATGTGTCCTGACTGCATCATCACGATCGAGAAATGAGGTGTGAAAATGGCTGAAAAAGTATTGATGAAGGGCAATGAAGCGATCGCTGAGGCAGCGATACAGGCGGGGTGCAGACATTATTTCGGATATCCTATCACGCCGCAGACCGAGATAGCGGCATACATGGCAAAGCGTATGCCGAAGATAGGCGGGACATTTCTTCAGGCTGAGTCCGAGATAGCGGCTATAAACATGGTATACGGAGCAAGCGCGGCGGGAAAGAGGGTCATGACATCCTCGTCCTCACCCGGCATATCACTCAAGAGCGAGGGCCTGTCATATCTGGCGGGTGCTGATCTTCCCGCGGTTGTCGTCAATGCGCAGAGAGGAGGCCCCGGTCTGGGAGGCATCCAGCCGAGCCAGTCAGACTACTGGCAGGCGACAAAGGGCGGAGGACACGGCGACTACCATATGATAGTGCTTGCGCCGTCCTCAGTGCAGGAGATGGCGGAGCTGACCATCAGAGCCTTTGATCTTTCCGACAAATACCGCATGACGGCGATGGTGCTGGCGGACGGAACCATCGGACAGATGATGGAGCCGGTATCATTTGACCTGAGTATAGCGCCGGAGCCGGAGAAGCCGTGGGCCACCACGGGTACAGGCATGAAGCGGCCTCATAATGTCATAAACTCACTGTTTCTGATTCCTGAGCAGCTTGAGAGCGGAAATATCTCAAGATATGCGCGATATGAGCAGATAAAGCGGACCGAGGCGGCTGCTGAGGAGTATATGACGGATGATGCCGAGATCGTGGTGGTAGCATTCGGTATAGCGGCCCGTGTATCCAAGAATGCCGTAAATGAAGCCAGAGCAAGAGGGATAAAAGTCGGGCTTGTACGTCCGGTCACGCTGTGGCCATTCCCGGATGAGGTGCTGAAAAAGGCGGCATCTCACGCGAAGCAGTTCATCAGCGTAGAGCTGTCCATGGGGCAGATGATAGATGATGTGCGGCTGGCGATAGAGTGCAAGGCGCCCGTGACGCTGTGCAGCAGAGTCGGAGGCGTGATTCCCTCCCCGGCACAGGTATATCAGGCGATAGTGGCAGCAAAGGAAGGAGGAAATGAGTGATGACAACAGTATTTCAGAGGCCTCATGCACTTGCAGACATTCCGCTTCATTACTGTCCGGGATGCACCCACGGCATCATCCATCGTCTGGTAGCAGAGGCCATAGATGAGCTGAATATAGAAGGACGCACTGTCGGAATAGCTCCGGTCGGATGCGCCGTCATGGCATATGATTACTTTAACTGCGATATGATCGAGGCAGCCCACGGACGCGCTCCGGCCGTAGCAACCGGAGTTAAGAGAGCCAATCCGGAGAATATAGTATTCTCATATCAGGGGGACGGGGATCTGGCTTCCATCGGAACTGCAGAGACAGTTCACAGTGCGGCAAGAAACGAGAATATCACAATAATATTCATAAACAATGCCATCTACGGCATGACAGGCGGGCAGATGGCTCCGACATCCCTTCCCGGGCAGGTCACCCAGACATCACCCTACGGGCGTGATCCAAAGCAGTGCGGATATCCGGTCAAGGTATGCGAGATGCTCGCGCAGCTGGACGGCCCGGAGTATCTGGAAAGGGTGGCGGTCAACAATGTAAAGAATGTAAGAGCAGCCAAGAAGGCCATAAAAAAGGCATTTCAAAATCAGATAGAAGGCAAGGGCTTCTCGCTGGTCGAGGTCATATCCGCATGTCCGACAAACTGGGGCATGACACCGAAAAAGGCGCTTGAGTGGATAGACGAGGCTATGATCCCGTACTATCCGCTGGGAGTATACAAGGATCGCAGTGCCGGCATCACGGCATCGGGAGGGGAGGTCAGAGCATGACAAGAGAATATCTTTTTGCAGGCTTCGGAGGTCAGGGGCTTCTGTTCTCGGGCAAGGTTCTGGCCTATAAGGCTCTGCTTGAGGGCAAAAATGTCAGCTGGCTCCCGTCCTACGGTCCCGAGATGAGAGGCGGAACCGCGAACTGCTCGGTCATCATCAGCGACGAGCCGGTCGGCGCGCCCATTATAGACCATCCGGATGTGCTGGTGGCCATGAATCTGCCCTCTCTGGACAAATATGAACCGGCAGTCAAGGCAGGCGGGATCATCATAGTTGACTCAAGCCTCATAGAGCGCAGGGTTGCAAGAGATGATGTTCAGGTATATTATCTGCCCGCCACAACCATGGCCGGAGAGGCGGGGACGCCGACGCTCGCGAATATGATCCTGATGGGAAGGCTTCTTGATGTGCTTGGAGAGTATGACGAGGAGATGGTAGATAAGGCACTGGGGAAATGCATCTCCGCAAGGCATGCGGATCTCTTTGATGCGAACAAAAACGCCATGGATACGGGCAGAGCATACAGATGATGCCCGGTGAGCCGCAGAGCGCCGGGTTCTGGAAAAATCCTGCCTTTTCAGTTATCATGAAGCTATGAAGCAGAGAGGAGGCATATATGATCTGGAACAGTCTTGAAACAGGCGACAATGAGGCCATGATGGCCGAAACCATCGCGATCCGCGGACATGGCGGCAAGGCGGTGAGAGCCTACTACTCACGGCCGCTGGGAGACGGCCTGTACCCCGGGCTGGTGCTCATACCGCATCTTCCGGGCTGGGACGAATGGTGCCGGGAGACGGCAAGGAGATTCACACAGCACGGATACGCGGTCATTTGCCCGAATATCTATCAGGACAAGGGAGAAGGCAAGCCGGCAGACATAGGGAGACGGGTGATGTCCGGAGATATGGTCAGCGACGCAGATGTGATGGAGGATACTCAGGGATGCATTGATCATCTGAGAGCTCTTCCGAGATCCAACGGCCGGGTAGGAGTCATAGGTATGTGCTCCGGAGGCCGTCATACATATATGGCGGCATGTACTCTGGACGGGATAGACGCAGCAGTGGACTGCTGGGGCGGAGATGTGATCGTCTCAGAGGATAAACTCACGCCGCAGAGACCGCATGCGCCGATAGAGTACACCGGACAGCTGTCGTGCCCGCTTCTCGGCATATTCGGAAATGATGACAGCAATCCGGATAAGGAGCAGGTAGATCTGATAGAGAAGGAGCTGAAAAAGGCAGGAAAGGAGTATACATTCTGCCGCTATGACGGGGCAGGACACGGCATATGGTACTATGACAAGCCCATGTACCGTCAGGAGCAGGCGATGGATTCCTTTGAGAAGTGTATGGAGTTTCTTGACAGACATCTGAAATGCTGACAGGATCGTGCGGCACATGAGTGAATATATGATAATGGCAAAGCCGGTCGGCTCTCGCTGCAACATGGCGTGCGGATACTGCTATTACCTGGGGAAGGGGCAGTATTCGACACACGAAAGCCAGACAGTGATGAGCCGGCCGGTTCTTGAAAAGCTGATAAAGCAGCTGATAAGCTCCTCGCCGGAGGTGACTTCCATAGTATGGCACGGCGGAGAGCCGACGCTGGCAGGCCTGGACTTTTTCAGGGAGGTCATGGCCATAGAAAAAAGATACCTTCCCGCTGGGCACCGGATATGGAACAATCTGCAGACCAACGGAATGCTCATAGACGAGCAGTGGCGCGATTTTCTGCTGGAAAACCGCTGGGATGTAGGAGTGAGCATAGACGGAACAAGGGCGGCTCATGACGCAAACCGCAGGATGCCGGGAAAGTCGGACTGCGACGGCTCTGCGCAGTCTCCCTGGGAGCGTACAGCACACAGCATACGGATGCTGCGGGATGCCGGAATAGCGGTTGATCTGCTCTGCACGGTCAACTCGGATACCGCCGGAGATCCGGAGGGAGTATATGATGCTCTGAAGGCCTTTGATACGGGCTGGATGCAGTTCATCCCGATAGTCGGAGCAGCTAAATCTGTAACGCCGCGGCAGTACGGTGATTTTCTGTGCAGGATATTTGACAGATGGCGCTCATGCGGGGATGTGGGCAGAGTGCATGTGCAGCTCTTTGACGAAACCGCAAGGGTGTGGAGAGGCATGAAGCCGACTCTGTGCTGGATGCAGGAAACATGCGGACAGGCACTGATAGCAGAGGAGGACGGGGCTGTCTATTCCTGTGATCATTATGTTGATCCCGGGCACAGACTCGGATATCTGCAGGAGCATGAGCTGAACGAGCTGGCAGACTCGGAGAAACAGAAGGCATTTGGCCTGTATAAAAGGCAGTCGCTGTGCGATGAATGCAGGAGCTGCCGGTGGCTGTCCGTATGCGGCGGCGGCTGCCCGAAGGACAGACTGCCGGATGCCTCGGGGCAGCCGAGGTACTATCTGTGTGAGGGACTGAGGATGTTCTGGGAGCATGCGCATGCCGCCATGACGCAACACAAATGAAACATTTTCAATACAAAAGTCATGTCTGGTGAGCAACATAGATAGTTAGGCACCAAAATTTCATAAAATGTGACACCGCCGTTTGTATGACACGGGATGCATTCGTGAGTATAATTCTGATTATCAAGTTACTCGGATTGTTTCGTGCTTCGCACTTCCACAATCCGCTCTCAATTCGGATTCCCGTGGGGCTTTTGCCACACTTCATCCGCATTGAGAGGCGTGTCATAAACTCTATCTCCCACTGACATGCCCCTAAAGGGACCAGCTGCGCGTCGTGGCATGTCGTGGGAGATGAGCTTTGACACTGTAACCAAAAACGCATCATGGGGAGTGTCTGAAATGGCTGAACAAAAAGCAAGGAGCGTCAGAACGACGCTGGATTCGCTGCCGTACGGCGAGTTCAATGATGATACCATCAAGGTAAAGGCAAACCGGGTTCCGGCGCCCGAGGGAGTCACAGGAGGCATGCTGCTGAGGGATGTGACGCTGATAGCGTGGCCCTGCCTTCTGGAGCTGATACTGTCGCAGCTGACGAGCATGGCAGATCAGATAATGGTAGGCAGGCTTCCGGGGAAGGAAGGACTTGCCGCACTCAGTGCCGTAGCGCTGGCAGCGCAGCCGAAGTTTCTGGTCATGACCATGATCATGTCCATGAATGTAGGCACGACGGCCACCATCGCCATGTATCGGGGACGCCAGGACAGAGACATGGCCAACCGGACATTCCGGCAGACTGTGTTTTTCAATTTCTTCATAGCGATTGCGATGACGATACTGGGACTGGTGTTCTGCAGACCATTTATACATATCGTTGCAGGAAGCGGCGTGAGTCAGGAGGCACTGGACGGCGCATACAGGTATTTTGATATCCAGATGTACGGCTTTGTGCCGTTTGCGCTTACGATGACCGCTACTGCGGCTCTGCGCGGCATCGGTGAGACAAAGATATCTCTCGTCTACAATACCGTGGCCAATGTGGTCAATGTCATATTCAACTACATCATGATATACGGCAAGTTCGGATGCCCGAAGCTCGGGGTCGCCGGAGCCTCATGGGCCACCATCATAGGCCAATGCGTAGCGTTTTTCATCGCATACAGCCGACTTGTAGGAAAGAAGCATTATCTGAATCTGAGCTTCAGAGACGGGTTCAGGATCGATACCAAGCTTTTATCGAGAGTAGTAAATATCGGCATACCCTCTATGGTAGAGCAGCTGTTTATGCGTACGGGCATGATCATATTCACCAGAGCAGTATCGGGTCTGGGGGATACCATGTATGCAACCCACCAGATATGCATGAATATCCAGTCGCTCAGCTTCATGACGGGACAGGCCTTCGGAACATCAGCCACGACGCTGATAGGCCAGAGTCTGGGAAAGCTCCGCTATGATATGGCGGTCAACTATATGAAGTGGACCAGACGCGCTGGCATGGTGGTTGCAGTCATACTGGCATGCATATTCAGCATATTCGGGCGCCAGATCGTGGGAGTGTACAACACGACCCCGGAGGTCATCGACATCGGAGGGAAGGTGCTGTTCTTTGTGGCTCTTATGCAGCCTATACAGAGTGCGCAGTTCATAACCGCGGGCGGCTTGAGAGGCGCGGGAGATACAAAGTATTCGGCGATGGTTACGGCCATCACGGTATTCGGAATCAGAAGCATTCTCGGAAATATCCTCATCAACAGATGCGGCCTGAGCATCTGGGGAGCATGGATCGCCATACTTACGGATCAGGCAGTCAGAAGTGTGCTGATCATGCTCAGATACAATACGGGAATATGGGCGAAAAATGCGGTAAACAGAAACAGAGCCAATGATCTTGAGGCTGCCATGGAGGCATCTATAGACTGAGCTGCGCGATATAATGTGACAGATAACAGCGGCAAACCACAGCAGCAAATTACAACAGCAAATCACGGCAACAAATCACAGCAGCAAGCATGTTTGTGATTTATCTATCAAACCTGATAAAACATGATATAATGACCCGGGACATCAGACGACCGTCGGACGGAAGGCTGATCTTCCGGGTCATTGTCGGCATAAAGAGATGCTTAAGGCAGAAAGGGACACCATGACACTGAATATAGTTGACCTGCATTGTGATACGATCATGCACTTTTATAAGGGCGAGCACCTGACCGAGATGGAAAGCTGTCATATCAACAAGGACAAGCTCATCAGAGGCGGTGTGATGGCACAGTGCTTTGCGATATTTACCCCGACGGGGGAGAACGCGAAGAAATGGTATACCGGGGGCGCGGGTGTATATGTCGAGAAGGCATATGAAAGCTATAAAAGGGAGCTGGAGCTGAACAGCGACTGGCTGCTGCCTGCATATTCGCCGGAGGATATTGAGGCTCATGCGGCTGAGGGAAAGATCAGTGCCGTGCTGACTGTAGAGGATGCCGTCAGCCTGGAGGGAAGAATAGAGAATGTAAATAGATTCCATGATATGGGCGTAAGGATCATGGGTATCACATGGAATCATGAGAACGAGCTCGGATATCCGAACAGTGCGAATCCGGAGCTTCATGGCAAGGGACTGAAGCCCTTTGGATTTGCGGTTATGGAGCGCTGCAATGAGCTGGGCATAGTGCTGGATGTATCGCATCTGAGCGAGGGCGGCTTCTGGGATATAGCAAACAATACAAAAAAGCCGTTTATGGCATCTCATTCATGTGCGCGCGCCCTCTGCTCCCACCAGAGGAATCTGACGGATGAGCAGATCAAGGCTATTGCAGACAAGGGCGGGGTCATAGGAATCAATTTCTACGGCCTTTTTCTGAATGATATGAAGCCCGGTGATCCATGTAGAGCATCGTATGAGGATATCATCAGACATCTTAAGCATATTGAAAATGCAGGAGGAACGGATGTGCTGGCGATAGGCTCCGACTATGACGGGATGCGTACCGAGATGGAATGGGGGGATGCCGGAGGCAATCAGAAGCTGATACAGGCTCTGGAGAAGGCATTTACACCGGAACAGATAGATAAGATAACACACAAAAATGCACTGAGGATATTGAAGGCGCAGGGCTGAGATGCAGACAGTCTGCAAAGAGATCAAGCGGCGCCGGAGAGATATATCTGAAAAAACACAACAATCACGGGTATAAGGAGAAGATTATGGCAAAGTTACTTTTGGGAGCCGATGCAGCAGCGACAGTTAAAAAAAAGGTTGCGGCACTGATGGAGGAGCACGGGATGCAGGATCACCCTCCTGTGCTGGAGATCATCCGTGTGGGAGCTGCGGAGGACGATCTGACATATGAAAGAAGCGCGATACGCCGCATGGAGCAGCTGGGGATAGGCGTGAAGGTAACTGCAATCGAGGATGCAGGAGATATCAAAGGAGCCGGAGCAGAGACACAGCAGGGTGAGATCGCAACGCAGCATGCCGTAGCAGAGGCGGTAGAGCATGCAAATAAGGATGCGCAGGTAAGCGGTGTACTCTTTCTGATGGAGACAAAATATGCTAAGATTGCCCGGGAGATACTGGATCCGGCGAAGGATATAGACGGATGCACCACTGGTTCCATGGCAGGAATATATGCAGGAACGCAGATGGGATTTGCTCCGTGTACCGCGCAGGCGTGCATAGAGATACTGGATCATTATGGTGTAGAGATAGCAGGCAGGCGTGCAGCGGTCATAGGCAGATCAACCGTGATAGGCCGGCCGGTGGCTATGATGCTCATGCATCGAAATGCAACAGTGACCATATGTCATACAAAGACAGTTGATCCGGCGGCAATAGCCCGTCAGGCAGATATCGTGATCGCATGCTGCGGTCGCGCACGCAATGTAGGCGCGGAGTATGTATCCGAGGGTCAGACGATCATAGATGTGGGTATAAACTGGGATGAGAATCTCGGAAAGATAGTGGGTGATGTCGACTTCGATGCCGTAGAGCCCATAGTTGATGCAATCACACCGGTTCCCAAGGGAGTGGGAGCTGTGACCACCAGCGTTCTGGCGCTTCATGTGGTGCAGGCCGCATTAAGACAGCGCTGAGATCATGCCATAGACTCCGGTGAAGCAGCCGGAAAGGAGACAGGCATATATGACATACGAGCAGGCCTATGAATATCTGAATCATCATGGGTGGAGCAAGACAAAGCGCGGCTTTGAGAGAGCCAGAGAGCTTCTTGAGGCTCTGGGCAATCCTCAGAGAAAGCTGAGATTCATTCATGTTGCGGGAACCAACGGAAAGGGAAGCACCTGCGCGATGCTCGAGGCTGTCATGCGCAGTGCAGGATATAAGACGGGTCTGTTCCCGAGTCCCTTTATAGAGGATTTTACAGAGCGCATACAGATAAACGGCGAGAACATATCCCGGGAGGATCTTGCGAGGATAACACAGACTGTGGCAGATGCGGCAGACAGACTGGAGGATCATCCCGCTCATTTCGAGCTGATCACAGCGATAGGCATGCTTTATTTTGTGGAGCAGGGCTGTGATATCGTGATTCTTGAGGTCGGAATGGGAGGCGAGCGTGACGCGACCAATGTGATAGACGCACCGGAGGCTGCGGTGATATGCAACATAGGTCTGGATCATACGGAATTTCTGGGTGATACGGTTGAGAGGGTAGCCGAGGTTAAGGCCGGAATCATCAAAACCGGAGCCGATGTGGTGGTATATGACAATATTCCGTCGGTGATGGAAGTGATAGAGAGGAAGGCCAAGCAGCAGCACTGCCGGGTGCATCGCGCATCGGATATAAAGACTGTTCCTGTCGCATCGGATCTGCACGGACAGAGGTTCACGGCTGACGGAATCGAGTACAGACTGGCTCTGCTCGGAAGACATCAGATAAAGAATGCACAGGTGGTTCTCATGACGGTGAGGGTGATGAGAAGCAGAGGATGGAGCATCGGAGAGGACGCTGTACGAGAGGGACTTTCGTCGGTAAAATGGCCCGTACGCTTTGAGGTGATGGGCTACGATCCCGTATTCATCATAGACGGAGGACACAACCCTCAATGTGCACAGGCCATGGCCGAGAGTATCGAGGAGTATCTTCCGGATCAAAAGATCACGCTGATAGTAGGAATGCTGGCAGACAAGGACTACAGAGAATCCATCCGCCGGGTTATCCCATATGCCGCGGAGTGCCTGACTATCACACCGGACAATGATCTGAGGGCGCTTTCGGCGCAGGAGCTGGCGGATGTCATACGCCGGGAGGGATGCAGGGCACAGGCTGTAGAGGCGGATACTGCGCAGGACGCAGTGAAAAAGGCGATAGAGCTGGCCGTATCGAAAAAAAGGCCGGTTGCGGCATTTGGCTCGCTGTATGCGGCGGGGACCATAAGATCCTGCTATCGCGAGCTGTACGGTGACAGGAAGAAGATGATCTCAAAGGAGGAATGAGATGACAGAAAAAAGAAGCGATTACATAAGCTGGGATGAGTACTTCATGGGCATCGCTGATCTTTCCTCGCAGCGCTCAAAGGATCCGAACAGTCAGGTCGGATGCTGCATCGTAAGTCCGGACAACAAGATACTCTCGATGGGATACAACGGATTTCCGAGAGGCTGCTCGGATGATGAGTTTCCGTGGAATCGTGATGATGCGGATATTGACCCGTACAATGCCAAGTATTCCTATGTCACTCACAGCGAGCTCAATGCCATACTCAACTATCGGGGAGGAAGTCTGGAGGGGGCAAAGCTGTATGTAACACTGTTCCCGTGCAATGAATGTGCCAAGGCTATCATTCAATGCGGAATCAGAACGATTATCTACGGTGACGACAAGTATCATGATACGGCGCAGACCAGAGCGTCAAGAAGGATGCTTGACGCCGCGGGCGTCAGATATTATCAGTATCATCCTTCGGGAAGAGAGATAAAGATTCATGTCTGAATCAGAAAAGGACAGGCAGGCGCGCGTGATGCGAATACTGGCTCTGCTGGACGGTGAGTACGGTACAGATCTGCGATGCTGGCTCAATCATACCGACACATGGGAGCTTCTGGTTGCTACGATGCTGAGCGCCCAGTGTACTGATGCCAGAGTTAATATAGTGACAAAGGAGCTTTTCAGGAAATATCCCGACATGGCAGCATTTGCCGGAGCGGATCTTCATGAGCTGGAGCAGGATATCAGGTCTACGGGATTCTATCACAACAAAGCCAGGAATATCATCGCCTGCGCCAGGGTGCTGCTGGATGAGTACGGCGGTGAGGTGCCGAGCGGAATCGGCGAGCTGACGCGGCTTCCCGGCGTCGGGAGAAAGACGGCCAATGTCATCAGAGGCAATGTCTACGGCATACCGAGCATAGTAGTGGATACTCATGTCAAACGCATCAGCAGGAAGCTGGGGTTCACGGATACGGACGACCCGGAGAAGGCGGAGCAGCAGCTGATGGATATACTGCCGCAGGATCACTGGGCGTTATGGAATCCGGACATCATCACGCTTGGCAGAACGATATGCATAGCGCGCCGGGAGAGATGCAGTGAGTGCTTTCTTGCCACCGAGTGTCCGAGCTGCGGCGCAAAACGAGACGACCCATCACATGAGAGCGGAGCATAGAAGAAATAACTTGCTTAATACTCGGATTTAGAATAGAATGACTGGAGTCGATTACAATCTCGGGAGAACCATGAAATGTTTAATTTTGGCAATAAAAAGGGTCTGAAGACGTTCTCTACCATACTGGTCATCATACTTGCGCTTGCGATGGTAGTGCCGACGATCATATGGGCTCTTAATGGAGTCTGAGCCGTGAAGCGTAAGTATATAGTCGCAACCGGGTATGCGGGCGCACATGCGGCGACAGATATAATTAAAGAACATCAAAAAGAGCTGCGAAGTAGATACCGCAGCTCTTTTGTTAGTCAGATGCTGCGGGATGTAAAGACACAAAGCGATATATGGTCAGGTGCTGATTCAGCGCCATTGACAGAGCAGGGCGGCGACGATGCGGCTGCGGAGAGGACTGAAGTGTGTAAAGCACACATCATGCCGGACGGATATCTGGGCGCGTTGTATGATCTTGCACAGACCCGCAGATGCGGCATGAGAATCAGGATGAGGGATATACCGGTGATGCAGTCCGTTGTGGAGATATGTGAGCTGTATGGCCTGAATCCATACAGGATAGGAACATTTGCCAGACTTACGATAACGGAGGATCCGGATATGCTGCTGGATGAGATGAGTGAGCAGGAAAGCTCCATGTCGGCATGCATCGGATATCTGACGCAGGGACGGGACAAGCTGATTATAGATAAGACACATCCGGAATACATCAATAAACCGACAGGCAGAGACGGACATGCATAATTATCTCAGGACAATAGGGTTTTCACAGATAGCGACAGAGGAAGAGACGGATATATTTCTCGACGAGGTACAGAGAAGCTTTGCAGACAAAGCCATCATCATGACAGAAGACGACGGTCAGGTGTATTTTCAGATCTGTGCGGCAGTGGGAGAGAAGATCGGGATATGCATAGAGGGATATAAGCGTTCAGACGGGACGCTGGTTCGACAGGAATATTTCCCGTTTCTTGTAAGTCAGGATATGAGCACTACGGTTCCGATAACGGTTCACCATAGAGTGGACGGAAGAGGTCTATCAGGTCTGGGTGACGATATCCGGCTGGGAATCACTTTGATATTCAGACTGACCAATTCGATGTCATTTCACAAGCGGCTGAAGACCGGCAGGCCTTTGGGACGAACTATCGCATATCTCAGCGCCTTCTGCACAGACGCGAAGGTGCTGCTCCCGGTCAGAAAAGAGCAGGAGAGCGGGGGAGCTGTCGATACGGGTCTGCGCCGCGAGCTGCTGGTGGAGGCTGCGAAGAACGGAAGCCAGCGCGCGATGGATATCCTGAACAACGAGGATATGGACAGCTATGCCATGGTTACAGGAAGGCTGGGTAGAGAGGATGTGTACTCTATAGTAGACACGAGCTTTATGCCTCAGGGAGTGGAGTGTGATATATATCAGATAGTGGGCAATATCGTCGAGGCATCGGAGGTTGAAAATCTGCTGACAGGCGAGATGGTTTACGATCTAACCATCAGCTGCAATGATATGGTTTTTCATGTGGCCGTAAATGCACTGGATATCGAGGGAGAGCCGAAGCCGGGAAGACGATTTAAGGGGCGTATCTGGATGCAGGGAAGGCTTGAGTTTGCAGACTGAAAGGAAATGAGGATGGAAAGGCTGAAAAACATATGGAACAGCTTCTGGGACTCATTTGTCGGAGTATATCTGGCGGCATTTCTGCTGATAAATGCAGGCTGGCTGCTCGGGATTCCCATAGCAAATCTTCTCAATAAGTCTGATGCGGATCTCCGTGTGCTGCAGACGATAACGGGGTATGTGATGTTTTCCGGCATATGGGTGCTGACCGTACTGTATATGCTGGTTACAAAGAAGAATCGTCCTATATTAAAAGCCATCACGCCAAAGATAAAGGGTAACAATCTCAAAAATCTCGGGCTCGGGATCCTGACCGGCTTTTGTATGAACATGATCTGCGCGAATGCGGCGCTCATGAATCATGACATAACGATCACATTTGCCTGCTTCGAACCGCTCAAGCTGCTGGTGATATTTCTGGCAGTATTTATTCAGTCATCTGCTGAGGAGCTGATATGCAGAGTATTTATCTATCAGCGTCTGGTGAAGCGGTATCACAGCATATGGCTTGCAATGATACTCAACGCCGCGTATTTCGGAGTGCTTCATCTGGGAAATGCAGGTGTGACGCCGATCTCCGTGGCTACTATCATAGCAACAGGACTTGCAATGTCGGCCCAGGTGGTCTTCATGGACAGCGCCTGGGCTGCTATGGGACTTCACGCGGCATGGAACTTTACGCAGAACATCCTGCTGGGTCTTCCGAACAGCGGAATGCTGGTTCCCTACTCCATGTTCAAGGCAGATGCCGTCTCAGACAGCTGGGCATACAGCGTCGATTTCGGCCTTGAGGGCGGTATCACGGCGCTGGTGGTAAATCTGGCTGTATTTGCAGGCATCGTAATCTGGGGAGTATCCGGCAAAAGAAAACCCACGGATATATGGGAGGGTGTAGATATACCGGAATGCACATCATCGTCGCCGGATGGCGAATCATGAATCAATGGTTACACGGATTGTTCCGTGCTACGCACTCCCACAATCCTGTCTCAATTCGGATTCTCGTGGCGCTTTCGCCCCACTTCATCCTCATTGAGAGGCGTGTCATAAGCGCTTTCTCCCACTGACATGTCCCTAAAGGGACATGCTGCGCGTCGCAGCATGTCGTGAGAGAAGCGTTTTGACACTGTAATCGGAGTAAAGTTATTGTCAGTTGAATAGAAAAGCATAGAAAAAAGGTGCGTTC
>CAVIJY010000006.1:0-56379 GCA_963643215.1 Lachnospiraceae bacterium
TCATCCGTCGTCACGGAGCGCAGCGCTATCGTATATCCGTATGTTCTGAAGTCGCCCATGACCCCGACGGATCTCGCATTGGTCAGCACGGCAAAGTACTGATTGGCGGCGCTTCTGCCGTCCCATGCGTCGATCTCCTCACGGAATATGGCGTCCGCATCACGCAGTATATCGAGCTTTTCCTTCGTGATCTCGCCGATCACACGTATGGCAAGACCCGGTCCCGGGAACGGCTGGCGGCTTACCAGATACTCCGGCAGACCCAGCTCGCGTCCCAGCTGGCGTACCTCGTCCTTGAACAGCGTACGCAGCGGCTCGATGATCTCCTTGAAATCAACGAAATCGGGCAGCCCTCCCACATTGTGGTGCGATTTGATGGTTGCGGCATCTCCAGCGCCGGATTCGACTACATCCGGATATATGGTTCCCTGCGCGAGATAGTCAACCGTTCCGATTTTCTTTCCCTCTTCCTCAAATACCCGTATAAATTCCTCGCCGATGATCTTGCGCTTCTTCTCCGGCTCCGACACTCCTGCCAGCTTGTCCAGAAAGCGCTTTTCAGCATCCACACGGATGAAGTTGATGTCCCACTTGGCAAATGCCGCCTGAACCTCGTCTCCCTCGTTCTTGCGCATCATGCCGTGATCGACAAATACGCAGGTAAGCTGACTGCCTACCGCCTCTGCGAGCAGAGCTGCGCATACAGATGAGTCAACTCCTCCCGAGAGCGCCAGCAGAACCTTTCCGTCTCCCACCTTCTCACGGATAGAGGCGATCGCGCTCTTGCAGTAGTCGTCCATTTTCCAGTCCGCCTTGCATCCGCAGACATCAAACAGGAAGTTCTTCAATATCTGATTGCCGTATTCACAGTGAGTCACCTCCGGATGGAACTGCACCGCATACAGCTTCTTATCATCATTGGCCATGGCTGCGCAGGGGCACTGATCCGTCACGGCTGTCACATGAAATCCCTCCGGGAGCTTCTTTATGAAATCCGTATGGCTCATCCAGCATATGCTCTTCCCGGGTACATCGCGAAGCAGCACATTCTCCGGCTCTGTGACCGTAAGCTCTATCTTGCCGTACTCGCTGGATGAACCGGCGCTGTCTATCTCGCCTCCGCCCATATATCCCAGCAGCTGGCATCCGTAACATATGCCCAGTATCGGTATTCCCAGCTCCATGATCGCAGGATCGTAGTGCGGTGATGCCGGGTCGTATACGCTGTTCGGTCCGCCGGTGAAGATGATGCCCGTATATCCCTGCTCTTTTATCTCTTCTGTCGTGATCTTGTTATATGCACGGATCTCCGCATAAACCTTCAGATCTCTTACTCTTCTGGCTATCAGCTGATTGTACTGACCGCCGAAATCCAATACCAGTATCTTATCCATTTACCATTCTCCCGAATCTGTTTTTGCTTCTTCAGATATTTATCTGTGCGTCCGAACGCTTCACATCGCCTATCATGGCCCTTGCATGTGCCACTATATTATCCACCTGCTGCGGGCACCGTCCGATATAAAGCGAAGGGTCGAGAAGCTGCTCGATCTTATCCTTTTCCATCGGAAATGCATGCGATTCCATGAGTAGCTCCATGAGCCTTCCGTCCTCGCCGTTTTTCATCCTTGCTGTTGCCTGCATGGAGCATTGGCGGATGACCTCATGCAGCTCCTGTCTGTCTCCTCCCTGCTTTACAGCCTCCATCAGAAGATTCTCAGTTGCTATAAACGGCAGGTATTCTCTCACATTCTTTTCGATGATCTTCTCATTTACCACCAGTCCGTTTGTGACATTCTGCGCAAGCCTGAGTATCGCGTCCGCGCACAAAAATCCCTCCGGCATGGAGATCCTCCGGTTGGCCGAATCGTCAAGCGTTCTTTCCATCCATTGAACAGATGCTGTCATAGGCGCATTGAGCGCATCAACCATCAGATATCTTGCCAGCGAGCATATACGCTCGCTCCTCATAGGATTGCGCTTGTACGCCATAGCCGATGATCCTATCTGATTCTTCTCGAACGGCTCCTCAAGCTGCCTGTCATGCTGAAGAAGGCGTATATCGTTGGCCATCCTGTAGCAGCTCTGCGCTATGGCTGACAGTGCATTCAGTATCCTGCTGTCAAGCTTTCTGGGATATGTCTGCCCGCATACATCATAGATTCCGTCAAAATCAAACTCCTTGCAGATCATCCTGTTCATTTCGTCGATCTTTGAGGTGTCGCCGTCAAAGAGATCCATGAAGCTCGCCTCGGTTCCGGTTGTTCCGCGTCCGCCCCTCAGCTTCATATGCTCTATGACAAAGTCAAGCTCCTCGAGATCCATCATCAGATCCTGCATCCACAATGTGGCGCGCTTCCCGACCGTAACCATCTGTGCCGGCTGATAATGCGTATATCCCAGAGTCGGCATGGATTTGTATCTCTCCGCGAAGTCTGCCAGATTTGCGATCACTCCTCTGACCTCTTCTCTGATATACTTCAGCGCATCCCTGTACAGGATGATATCCGCATTGTCAGTGACATAGCAGCTCGTAGCCCCGAGATGTATGATCCCCGCTGCCCCCGGTGCTGCCTTGCCGTATGTGTATACATGCGCCATGACATCGTGGCGCACCTCCTTCTCTCTTGCGGCCGCCGTTTCAAAATCAATATCGCTTATATGCGCAGCCAGCTCCTCGGTCTGCTCCTGTGTGACGGGAAGCCCGAGCTTGTGCTCTGCTCTGGCCAGCGCAACCCAGAGTCTGCGCCATGTTTCTATACGCTTTTGAGACGAGAAAAGCTCCAGCATATATTCGGAAGCATATCTTGATGCCAGCGGAGATTCGTACTGATTCTTCATTCTTCACCTCTCATAAATCTGCAACTAAGAAAACCGCTTTACAGTTTTCCCTTGTTATCGCTGCGTCTGCATTCCGCTTCGGTCAGCGCCAGGCAAGCGCCACCGGCGTTCAAAACCGCCGGGGTACCGGGCATGCCCGGACTTTGGCTCATTGTTTCGCGTAATAAGGGAATCCGCATACTCTGCGGATCCCCTTCATCATACACAACAGTCTTATCTCTCTATATAGGACTCTCTCTCCGGTCCTACGGAGACATATTTGATGTGACACCCTATCTCTTTTTCTATGAATTCCACATATCTGCGCGCGGCCTCCGGGAGCTCCTCCCATCTGCGTACGCCGGATATATCGCACTTCCAGCCGTCCATATATTCGATCACAGGCTTCGCCTGGTCGATCACAGACGGGAACGGGAAATAATCTATCTGCTCGCCGTCGAGCATGTAGTGGGTACATACCGGAATCTTATCCATATATCCCAGCACATCCATCTTTGTCAGAGCTATGTCGGTCGCTCCCTGCAGCTGCACTCCGTAGCGCGTAGCAACTATATCTATGGCTCCCACTCTTCTCGGACGCTTTGTGGTGGCGCCGAACTCTCCGCCTGCCTCTCGCAGCCTGTCAGCCTCGTCTCCGAACATCTCCGCCGTAAATGCTCCCTCGCCCACACATGTAGAGTAAGCCTTTACGACTCCCACTACCTCATCGAGCTTCACCGAGGGAAGACCGGAGCCTACCGGAGCATATGCCGCGATGGTATTGGAGGATGTTGTATACGGAACTATGCCGTAGTCAAGATCCCTGAGTGCCCCGAGCTGAGCCTCGAACAGCATGCTCTTGCTCTCTGACTGAGCCTTTCTGAGAAATGCTCCCGTATCGCATATATACGGCTTTATCTTCTCGCCGTATTCATGCACCCATTTCAGCATCTGATCCATGGTATACGGCTGTGCACCGTAGACCTTGGTCAGTATGAGGTTCTTCCACTCAAGGATACCGGCCAGATGCTCTCTGAACTGCTCCGGATAAAACAGCTCTCCGGCAAGTATGGTTTTCTTCTGATACTTATCCGAGTAAAAAGGCGCTATACCCTGCTTTGTTGACCCATACTGCTTATCTGCAAGCCGCGCCTCCTCAAGACCGTCCAGCTCACGATGCCACGGCAGCAGCAATGACGCTCTGTCGCTGATCTTCAGATTCTCCGGTGTGATAGCTACACCCTGAGCCGTGACGGAATCTATCTCCTTGCTCAGGCTTTCCAGATCGAGCGCCACACCGTTTCCGAGTATATTGACTACACCGTCTCTGAATATTCCTGACGGAAGAAGATGAAGTGCAAACTTTCCGTGCTCATTGACCACGGTATGGCCTGCATTTCCGCCGCCCTGATATCTTATTACGACATCATATGACTGGGTGAGGAGGTCTACCATACGGCCCTTACCTTCATCACCCCAGTTTATTCCGACAATTGCGCAATTTGACATAGCTGCCTCCGTTTAAGAAAAAACTGCATTCCTCAAAGGATTATTGCATACTATCCCCTTTTAGGCAATGTTTCTTTCAAACTTCGTCATCTATCGTCGATATGCTGATATTCAGCTCTTCAAGCACATTTAAAAGTATCGAAACTGTATCAAGCGAGGTCAGCAGCGTGATTCCGTTCTCTACCGCCGTCCGCCTGATCGCCACGCCGTCCACATAGTGGATGCCCGACAGTATTGCCCTGGTATCTATGACATACTTCACGAAGCCGCTGCGCAGCGTGTCCAGTATCTCGGAGCTGTTCTCGCTGAGCTTCTTGCGATGCTTTACGCGCATGCCGTGCTCACGAAGGAAGTTAAATGTACCCGTGGTCGCCTCGATATTGAATCCCATCTTGTAGAAGCGGTATATCAGCGGAAGCGCCTCCTCCTTGTCCTCATCTGCCAGTGTCACCACAACCGTGCCGTATGTGGACAGCTTCAGACCCGATGCCACCATCGACTTGTATACCGCGCGGTGGAACTTGTCATCATATCCGATGGCCTCTCCCGTAGACTTCATCTCCGGAGACAGATATGCATCCATGCCGCTCAGCTTGGAGAAGGAAAATGCCGGACACTTTGCATACCATCTGCTCTTTTCCTGCGGATAAAGCCTCATGATTCCCTGCTCCTTGAGGCTCTGACCAAGTATGGCTCTGGTTCCTATGGTCGCCAGATCATATCCTGTCGCCTTGGACAAGAACGGTACGGTTCTTGAGGATCTCGGATTGACCTCGATGATATATACATCATCATGCTCGTCCACTATGAACTGGATGTTGTAGAGACCTACTATACCAATCCCGAGTCCCAGTGCCTTGGCATATTTCAGTATCGTATCCTTCACGCTCTGCGACAGGCTGAACGGCGGGTATACGCTCATGGAATCTCCGGAATGTACTCCCGTCCTCTCGACAAGCTCCATGATACCCGGAACAAATACATCTACTCCGTCGCATACGGCATCGACCTCGACCTCCTTGCCGCGGATATACTTGTCTACCAGAACAGGCTTGTCCTCATCGATCTCTACCGCTGTCTGGAGGTACTGCACCAGATCCTTCTCCTTTGAGACGATCTGCATCGCCCTTCCTCCCAGCACAAAGCTCGGACGGACAAGCACAGGATAACCGATCTCCTCTGCCGCCTTTATCCCGTCGGGGATATTGGTCACCGCGCAGCCCTTGGGCTCCGGTATGTCCAGCTCTTTCAGGAGCTTTTCAAACAGGTCGCGATCCTCTGCCTTGTCTATGGCATCGCAGTCCGTTCCGATGAGAGCCACTCCGTATTCACGCAGCGGATTGGCCAGATTGATGGCAGTCTGACCTCCCAGCGAGGCGATGACACCGTATGGCTGCTCGAGATGTATGATATTCATGACATCCTCGATGCACAGCGGCTCGAAGTACAGCTTGTCCGATGTGGTGTAGTCCGTGGATACCGTCTCGGGGTTGTTGTTGATGATGATAGCCTCATAACCACACTCATGTATGGTATTGACTGCATGAACGGTCGAATAGTCAAACTCGATTCCCTGACCTATACGGATCGGCCCCGAGCCGAGAACTATGATCTTCTTCTTATCCGAAACGACTGACTCGTTTTCCTGCTCATATGTCGAGTAGAAATACGGAACATAGCTGTCAAACTCGCTGGCACATGTGTCAATCATCTTGTAAACCGGGAAGATGTCATGCGCCTGCCTGAGCTTATAGATATCCATGGCACTCATATTCCACAGATAAGCACATTCCCGGTCGGAGAAGCCCATCCTCTTGGCCGTCCTCAGAGTCTCGACATCACCGACATTTTCCGCGAGCTCATGCTCCATCTCTACGATATGCACCAGCTTGTTCACGAAGAATATGTCTACCGTGCTCGCCTTTGCGATCTCCTCGGCGCTCACGCCTCTTCTCAAAAGCTGGGTCATCGCGTAGATCCTGTCGTCAGTTCCGATCTTTATGTACTCCAGCATCTCCTCTGCGGGCATATCATCGAATTTCTTCATATGGAGATGGTATACACCTATCTCCAGCGAGCGGACAGCCTTCAGGAGCGCCTCCTCTATGGTGCGTCCTATGCTCATGACCTCGCCGGTCGCCTTCATCTGCGTGCTGAGCGTGTTGTTCGCATCCGCGAATTTGTCAAACGGGAATCGCGGCATCTTCGCAACCACATAGTCCAGCGCAGGCTCAAAAGATGCAAGCGTATTCGCGAGCGGGATCTCATCCAGCCTCATTCCTATTCCTATCTTTGCCGAAACCCGTGCTATAGGATATCCGCTGGCCTTGGATGCCAGCGCCGATGATCTCGACACACGAGGATTGACCTCTATCAGATAGTACTGCATGGAATGCGGGTCAAGTGCGAACTGTACATTGCACCCGCCCTCGATCCTGAGCGCTCTGATAACCTTCAGCGCGCTGTCGCGCAGCATGTGATATTCCTTGTTGGTCAATGTCTGCGACGGACATACGACGATGGAATCGCCTGTATGTATGCCGACCGGATCTATATTCTCCATATTGCATATGGTTATAGCCGTGTCATTGGCATCACGCATGACCTCATACTCTATCTCCTTGTAGCCCTTCACCGACTTCTCTACGAGCACCTGATGAACCGGAGACAGCACGAGCGCATGCTTGAGGATCTCCCTCAGCTGCTCCTCGTTGTCGGCAAATCCTCCTCCGGTGCCTCCCAGGGTAAATGCTGGTCTTAAAACCACCGGATATCCGATTTTCTGAGCCGCCTCTATACCCTCCTCCATTGACTCGGCTATGAGCGACGGCAGCACCGGCTCTCCGATGCTCTCGCACAGCTCCTTAAAGAGCTCCCTGTCCTCAGCTCTTTCGATGCTCTCCGGAGATGTTCCCAGAAGCTCCGTCCCGCATTCACGCAGCACACCTTTTTTTGCAAGCTGCATCGCCAGATTGAGCCCGGTCTGACCTCCGATGCCGGGCAGTATGGCATCAGGCCGTTCTCTGCGTATGATCTTCGCTACATACTCAAGCGTCAGCGGCTCCATGTATACCTTGTCAGCTATCGCCGGATCTGTCATGATGGTGGCCGGATTGGAGTTGCAGAGCACTACCTCGTAGCCCTCCTCCTTCAGAGCGAGGCATGCCTGAGTTCCTGCATAATCAAACTCAGCGGCCTGCCCGATCACTATAGGACCCGATCCGATCACGAGTATCTTGTGTATATCTGTTCTTCTCGGCATCCCTCAGTCCTCCTTGCGCATGTCGCTGCTCTTGCTCATCATCCCGATAAATGTATCAAACAGGAATCGTGAGTCCTGCGGCCCCGGCGCAGATTCCGGATGGTACTGCACCGCAAACACCGCATCTTTCTCATTGATGATTCCCTCCACGGTATCATCAAGCAGATTGATGCGGTTTACACGAAGTCCTGTCTTCTTTATACTCTCCGGATCCACTGCGTAGGAGTGGTTCTGGGAGGTTATCTCTATCCTTCCGGTATCCAGATCCTTCACCGGATGGTTGCCGCCGCGATGGCCGAACTTCAGCTTGTATGTTGAAGCTCCGTATGAAAGCGCCAGCAGCTGATTGCCGAGGCATATACCGAACATCGGATATCTTCCGCGCAGCTGCTTCAGCGTTTCTATCACCTCGGGCACATCCTGCGGATCTCCCGGACCGTTGGAGATGAAGACCCCGTCCGGTCTGAGAGCTTCGATTTCAGATGCCGTTGTATTCCACGGAACCACCGTGACACTGCAGCCCTTTTCGTTCATCATGCGCACGATATTCTGCTTCATCCCGCAGTCGATCGCCACAACATGATATCCTGCATTCCCGATCTCATAACGCTCTGTATGCTTCCTGCTCACCCTGCTCACCTGATCGTGGCGCAGCGGTGTTTCGGTCAATATCTCCATGCACCGCTCATGCGGTGTCGCTATATCCGTTATCAAAGCCTTACAGCTTCCGAAATCTCTGATGATGCGGGTCAGACGCCTCGTGTCTATCCCCTCGATTCCGGCTATATGATACTCGCGCATGACCGTCTCCAGCGTTTTTGTGCATCTGAAGTTTGACGGCTCATCGCAGTACTCGCGCGTGATCATCGCGGTGATGGTAGGCGTCAAAGTCTCATAGTCATCGTCTGCCATTCCGTAATTGCCTATGAGCGGATATGTGAATACCACCCCCTGATCCGTATATGACGGATCCGAGAGTATCTCCTGATATCCTACCATGGATGTATTGAAAACTATCTCGAAGAGCTTGTCCTCTCCGTCGCCAAAGCCATGTCCTTCAAGCTCCTGTCCGCCTTCGAGCACGAGCTTTTTATCGATAATATTGCCGGGCATTCACGATTCCCCTTTCTTTGCTGCTTCATGAATATGCATCCGCGGGCGTATGTCAGCGCTTTTCATCAAGCTCCTTTGCCGCCTTCACAAACTCTCTGAACAGCGGGTGCGGCTTGTTCGGTCTTGACTTGAACTCCGGATGATACTGTACGCCCACGAAGAACGGTCTGTCCGTCAGCTCCACGGTCTCCACCAGTCTCCTGTCGGGTGACAGTCCCGAAAGCGTCAGCCCCGCTGCCTCAAGCCTCTCACGATATTCATTGTTCACCTCATAGCGATGCCTGTGGCGTTCCGTGATATGAGTCGTGCCGTAGCTTCGCTCCATCGTCGTCCCCGGCTTGATCTCACAGGGATATGCTCCCAGGCGCAGCGTTCCGCCCTTGTCGATATCATCACTTTGACCGGGCATAAAGTCAATGACTTTATGCTCGCATACCTCATTGAACTCTCCGGAATCCGCATCTGTGATACCGAGGACATTTCTCGCGTACTCTATGACCTCGATCTGCATGCCGAGGCATATGCCGAAGTACGGAATGCCGTTCTCTCTCGCATATCTTGCCGCCTCTATCATCCCCGGTATTCCGCGATTTCCGAAGCCTCCGGGCACTATGATTCCATCCAGATCCTCCAGAATCTCCCTTGCCGTGTCTCCTGTTATCTTTTCGGAGTCAATCCATTTGATATCCACATATACTCCGTTTGCCGCTCCGGCATGGTTCAGCGCCTCGGCCACCGAGAGATATGCGTCATGCAGCTTTATATATTTTCCGACCAGGCCTATCCTTACGGTCTTGCTCCTGCTCTTCATGGCCTCGATCATCTTGTTCCACTCGGTCAGATCAGGTGCGGGTGCATCTATATTCAGCTCGCGGCACACCACATCGGAGAAATGCGCCTTCTCCAGCATCAGCGGTGCCTCATACAGGATCGGCAGAGTGCGGTTTTCCAGCACGCAGTCCGGCTTGACATTGCAGAACAGCGCTATCTTCTTGAAGATATCCTCCTCAAGCGGCTCGTCACAGCGAAGAACTATGATATCCGGGTTGATGCCCATACCCTGCAGCTCCTTCACCGAGTGCTGCGTAGGCTTCGATTTGTGCTCCTGCGAGGCGTGAAGATACGGTACCAGACATACATGTATGAACAGACTGTTTTCCCTTCCGACTTCAAGCGATATCTGACGCACTGCCTCTATAAACGGTTGGCTCTCTATATCGCCTATCGTTCCGCCTATCTCTGTGATGACGATGTCCGCATCCGTAGCTTTTCCTACTCTGTATACAAAGTCCTTGATCTCGTTGGTGATATGCGGGATGACCTGAACCGTAGAGCCGAGATATTCGCCTCTGCGCTCCTTGTTCAGTACATTCCAATATACTTTTCCTGTTGTCAGATTGGAGTATTTGTTCAGATCCTCGTCTATGAATCTCTCATAGTGGCCCAGATCAAGGTCAGTCTCGGCTCCGTCCTCTGTGACATAAACCTCTCCGTGCTGATACGGGCTCATGGTTCCGGGATCTACATTTATATACGGATCCAGCTTCTGTGATGCCACCTTCAGTCCTCTTTGCTTCAGAAGTCTTCCGAGGGATGCCGCCGTGATGCCCTTGCCAAGTCCTGACACAACGCCTCCCGTCACAAAAATATACTTCGTCTTCGCCGACATTTTCGTCTCCTCTCCCAGCCACGCAACTGCAAAAATACGCTTCGCGTAATCTCGGAAACACGCTTCACGTGTTTCCTCGCTATCGCGGCATTCATCAAGGTCTTGAGCAAGCTCAGACTTTGACTCATTGCTTCGCGTAAAAAAGGGGTTCCTGCCCCGGCATTCGCTAAGCGAACGCCTCCGGCAAGAACCCCTTTGTCCCCGTTTTATCATCGAATGCCATAATTATCAGCAGTATTATACCAATCTCAATCGATTTATCAAGCCGAATTTCAATTACATCAGTTTATGCTGAAGAGCAGATCGCTGTATGTCGGGAACGGCCAGTATTCCTTCGCTGTCACGGTCTCGGCTTCATCGCATATCCTGCGCAGACTCTCCATGCACGGCACTATATTGTCACGGATGTAGGCGGTCAGCGTAAGCATATCCTTTTTGGGATACAGCGATATCGCAAGCTCAAGCGCCGATGTGGCCTGGTCGATCTCGTCGGTTATGGCAGAGAGCTTTGCCACCAGTCCCCTCTCATATCTGCATGCCAGATCCGGATTCAGCTTCATCTTTGCATTGGCATTACCCGCCAGTGCAGCACCGAACGCCTCTATCGCCGGAAGTATCTGTCTTCTGGACATCTCGACCATCGTATTGGCCTCTATCTGCACATGCTTGCAATAGTTTTCAAGATTGATCTCACAGCGGCTCTTGACCTCGGTCGGAGTAAATATTCCGTGCTCTGACAGAAGCTTTACATTCTTTTCATCAAGCATATGCGGTATCGCATCGGCGCAGCTGCTGAGATTGGACAGCCCCCGCACCTCTACGGCCTCTTTGATCCATGCGGCATCGTAGCCATTGCCGTTGAATATGATACGCTTATGTCTGCCTATAGTCTCCTTTATGAGAGCGTGCAGATCCTCCTCGAAGTTTTCCGCCTTCTCCAGTCTGTCGGCAAACTGGCGCAGGGATTCTGCAACAGCGGCGTTCGTGATGACATTGACGCATGATATGGAATCCGAAGCGCCCACCATGCGAAATTCGAATTTGTTGCCTGTAAATGCGAACGGAGATGTTCTGTTTCTGTCGGTTGTATCCTGCGGCAGCCTCGGAAGCACATCCACGCCGAGCTTCAGAGACTTACGGCGTACTCCGTCATAAGGTGTGTCATTCTCGATGGCCTCAAGCACATCTGTCAGCTCATCTCCCAGAAAGACAGACACCACGGCCGGAGGCGCCTCATGAGCCCCGAGCCGGTGATCATTGCCTGCTACCGAAACAGACATGCGCAGCAGCTCCTGGTATTCGTCAACGCCTTTAATCACCGCGCACAAAAACAGCAGAAACTGCGCATTCTCATACGGTGTCTCTCCCGGAGACAGAAGATTGTGTCCTGTATCAGTCGCCATGGACCAGTTGTTGTGCTTGCCTGATCCGTTGACTCCCTCGAACGGCTTTTCATGAAGAAGACATACCAGACCATGTCTTTGAGCCACATGCTGCATGACCTCCATCACTATCTGATTGTGATCCGTGGCTACATTGGTGGTCGTATAAACCGGAGCCAGCTCATACTGTGACGGTGCAGCCTCATTGTGCTCTGTCTTTGCCAAAACGCCCAGCTTCCACAGCTCGGTGTCAAGTTCCTCCATAAATGCCTTTACACGCGGCTTGATGGCGCCGAAATAGTGATCGTCCATCTCCTGTCCCTTGGGAGGCTTCGCACCGAAGAGCGTTCTTCCGGTAAACATGAGATCCTTTCTCTTCAGATACAGCTCCCGGTCTATGAGGAAGTACTCCTGCTCTGCTCCCGAGCATGTGATGACCCGCTTTACATCGCTATTGCCGAATAACCGCAATATGCGCAGCGCCTGCTTGTTTATCGCCTGCATGGAGCGAAGAAGCGGCGTCTTCTTGTCCAGCGCCTCACCTCCGTATGCGCAAAATGCAGTCGGTATGCAAAGCGTATTGTCCTTTATGAAGGCATAGGAGGTCGGATCCCACGCGGTATACCCTCTCGCCTCGAATGTTGCGCGAAGCCCGCCTGAAGGAAAGCTTGATGCATCAGGCTCTCCCTGTATCAGCTCCTTGCCGGAAAATTCCATCAGCACCCTTCCGTCCGGAGACGGCGTGATGAAGCTTTCATGCTTTCCCGCCGTGATGCCCGTGAGCGGCTGAAACCAGTGCGTATAGTGAGTGGCTCCCTTGTCTATGGCCCATTCCTTCATCGCTGCCGCCACAGCGTCGGCGACAGAAGGATCAAGCGGCGCTCCCTCATCAATCGTCCTCTTCAGTGATTTGTAGATCTTTGCATCCAGTCTGGATTTCATGACAACATCGTCAAATACCATGCTTGCAAATATCTCCGGTGTAGATGACATATCTTCCTCCCTTATATGCTGTATAAAGCTGGTCATTCAGCCCTGTTATACCACCTTGCCTTAAGCGTATAATATCTCATGAACGCGCATGTTTTACAATCCATGTAACCGGAAGTTCGGGTGCACCCGAACCAATATTTTATCACAGTTTGATTCCTCATGACGATGCCGCAGTTCAACGTCCTGATTTGACACGAGCCATTCGTGATGCTATAATCCCGGGCATGAGCAAGGGCGTTCATCTCTGCGTGATCCTTTCACCGGATCGCGGAAGGATGAATGCCTTTGCATTTTTTCAGCGTTCTAGTAAAATGTCATAAAATGGTCAGCCGGTCTCAGAGAAAGGATATACCATGAAATATTCATCTCAGGAAGTCATGCAGTTTGTCAAGGAGGATGTAAAGTTCATTCGCCTGGCGTTCTGCGATATCTACGGAAAGCAGAAGAACCTGTCCATCATGCCCAGCGAGATAGAAAAGGCATTCAAGCACGGCATCCCCTTCAATCCCCAGCCTATAGCCGGCTTCGGGGATTTAAAGCATTCAGATCTTTATCTTGTCCCTGATCCTGATACTCTCTCGGTCCTGCCGTGGCGTCCCGATCACGGCCGCGTAGTCAGGATGTACTGCTCCATACGCAACATAGACGGAAGCATATGTGAATGCGACAGCAGGAGCATACTCTCACGCGCGGTTGAAACCGCAAGAGCCGAGGGCATCACATTCTCATTCGGAACGAGGATGGAGTTCTATCTGTTCAAATGCGATGAGAACGGCGAAAGAACCTACGAGCCGCACGACCATGCCGGATATATGGACATCGCGCCCGATGACAGAGGCGAAAATGTCCGCCGCGAGATTGACCTGTCTCTCGAGCAGATGAATATCATTCCGGAGAGCTCCTATCACAAGGAGGGACCCGGACAGCATGAGATCGACTTTCGCTACGCGGATCCGCTGACCGCTGCCGATGATGAGACCACCTTTAAATCGGTTATCAAGACCATTGCCGACCGAAACGGCCTCTATGCCGACTTTTCTCCCAAACCGCTCAAGGATGCTCCCGGCAACGGCTTTCATATCACGATAGCCGCCCATGATGCCCTCGGCAACGACATGTCATCATATGTTACAGCCGGCATTCTGAGCCGCGCGGCAGATATGTCCGTCGTGCTAAACCCCTCTCCGGAGTCGTACGAGCGTCTGGGCAATTACAAAGCTCCCGGATATATCACCTGGTCATCCGAGAATCGCTCTCAGCTCATTCACCTCTCGGCAAACCGCGACGGAAGCGGTCTGATTCTGATGCGCTCTCCCGATGCCATGGCCAATCCCTACCTTGCATTTGCACTGCTCATATATGCAGGCCTTGAGGGTATACGCAACCGGGCACAGCTGTGCGCTCCGGTCAATGCCGACCTGGACACGGCAGATGAGAATATCCTGTCAGCTCTGGAGGCGCTTCCGCCCAGCCGCAGAAAGGCTGCCGCCATCGCCAAAAGAAGCATATTTATGAATGACAGTCTGCCCAGAGCCATCATTGAGGAATATTGCAGATAAACTGATATATCTGTCCGCATCAGGCGCTATCATCTCCGAAGGTCGGGAGGATCTAACCGCATGTTATTTGACAATCGGATCTACAGTGTTCTTCTCGTCTCGCCCTCCGAGAAGTTCAACTCAGCACTCATGAAATTTCTTCCGCAATCGGTTTACCATCCGGTTGTGACTGCCCCGACGGTATCTGCCGCCAAACGCGCTCTGCTGGAGCGAAGCTATGATTTCGTCATCATCAATACGCCTCTGTCAGATGATTACGGAGACGCCCTTGCCGTAGATATAACATCCGACAGGGACTCTGTGGTGCTTATGATCGTAAAGACAGAGCATGTCGATGAGATGCATGCACGGGTTTATGATCACGGTGTGTACACGCTGTGCAAGCCCGCCTCACCATCATCCATCACGCAGGCTCTGCGCTGGATGGCTGTGACCAGAGAGCGTCTTCGCCGCATGGACAACAATCATGCCTCAATCGACCAGAAGATGGCTCAGATCCGCCTGAACAATCGTGCCAAGTGGCTGCTCATCGAGCATCTGCATATGACAGAGGATGAAGCACATCATCATATAGAAAAGCAGGCCATGGACAGCGGCATGACCAAGGCCGCTGTCATAGAGCAGATCATCGCAAGATATTCATAGTCATCAGTGCATATGCATCACATCAATCAGGAATATCCATACCAGACCATAATAGGTTACGACAGCCACGAGATCATTGACTGTCGTGATAAGCGGGCCTGACGCCACAGCCGGGTCGATATGTATCTTGTGGAAGAACATCGGAACCAGCGTTCCCACTCCGCTCGATATGATCATGGCGACAGTCAGTGAGACGCCTACACATCCCGCTATAGTGAAGGAATATCCAAGATCGTATCCTTTTACAAAGCGGATGTAGAGGCCTATGAAGACAAATGCCATCACTCCCAGCACCAGTCCGTTGACCAGTCCCAGCTTCATCTCTCTTGCCAACAGGCGAAGCTTCTCCCTGCCGGTCAGAGACTCATCCATCAGCATACGTATCGTGACAGCCAGAGACTGTGTTCCGATATTTCCCGCCATATCCAGTATCATCGACTGAAAGCTCGCAACTATGGGTATGAGCGTCACTACTACTTCAAATTCGCCTACTACAGATGAAACCACAAGCCCAAGAAACATCAGAGCTATAAGCCACGGAAGGCGCTTCTTCATTCCGTCTCTCGTGCTCTCTTCCAGCTCTGCCTCTGCGGTAAGACCTGCCAGCTTCGCATAGTCCTCTCCCATCTCCTCGTCTACAACCTCAACGATATCCTGCGAGGTGATGACACCTATGACATGTCCCTGATCGTTCAGGACGGGGATGGAGTCTTCCGCATAGTCCTTTATGTCCTCAATACAGTCTGCTATCTTCTCATGGTCTGTCACATACGGATAGGATGTACTGATGATATCATCCAGTGATGTCCCCTGCCGGGCGATGATCAGATCCTTCAGATCTATGGCTCCGCAATATCTGTCAGCGCTATCAGCTACATATATGGTCGAAATATTGTCATTTTCCCCTGCCTGCCGAACCAGCTCCTTCATGGCCTCGCGGACGCCCAGATTCTCATGGATCAGGACGAAATTCGTGGTCATCTTGCTTCCGATCTCGTCATCACTGTACGAGAGAATCAGCTGGACATCCCGGCTGGACTCATCGTCCATCATTTCAACCAGCTTATTCTGGGTCGAATCGTCCAGCTCCTCCAGTATGTCAACCGCATCATCCGAATCCATCTCGGAGATGACCTCGGCAGCCTGCCTCAATCCCATCTCCTGCAGGTATTCATCCGGCTCCTCGAAGTAGGGCAGTATCTCCGCAACGCGATCCGGACCCATCATCTCAAATATCTTCTTGCGTTCTTCGGGGTTTAATCGTTCCAGCGCGCCCGCGATATCATTATCATGATAGTCGGATAATTGATCTATAAGTTCCTCGCTGCCTAGTCCGCTACGGATGAGTTTAACCAGTTCTTCTACATAGTCGTGGTTCTTCAGAATATCTTCGTTCATACTCTTTCTCCTTTCTCATCTGCCGAAACCCCGACGCCTGCTGCATTTGATCTGCAGCCGTGCGCATCCGGATATAGCATGTTCAGTCATCAGTCTCCGGAGCTGTATCCCCCGGATTCATATTCAGCGCCTTTTTGACCTCCGTATAATGCTCCTCATCCCCGTACGAATTCCAGGTGATGAAGCCTCCCGTAAGGCCGTTGTCATAAAGCGCCTGAATCTGCTGCCCCACAAATTTATTGCCGTAGTGCACGGCCGGATCCTTCTTTGTGTCGTAGCATTGGATCCATGTTCTGTCCTTTGCCGGCGTCGGGCACTCCGCCTGGCGCTGCACAGCGCTCTTTGCGAAATATGTCATATTTTTATATGGCTCCATCCACGGTATCCATGTGTCCGTTCTTTCGTAATGATCAGGATACGGCATGGCGGATATCACATCCACCACATTGGATATGGCCGGCCAGTACTGGCCGTAGGCAGTCACATATTCGTTGGCCGTCTCCCCGAATACATCCGCGGATATATATGCTCCCGACTCGTGAATATTGTCAGCCGCGTACATCAGAAAGCCGGTTACCGCCTGGGCTCTGGACTCGTCATATTCATTCTTTATGTCTATCTCCCCGCTCGTCTCCATCTTCACGGTGCCGTCGGGAAATCTCACATAGTCAAACTGAATCTCATCAAATCCGAACCACTCCACAGCCTCCTTGGCTACGGCAACCTTATATTCCCACACATCCCTGCAGTATACGGACGGCCAGTATCCTCCAGTCACTATCTTCAGCTCCCCTGTGGGCTCGGATATAGCGTATTCCGGATGATCCTCGCAGAGGTATCCGTCACGAAAGGCCGTCATCCTGGCGATGATGTAGTATCCCGCGCCGCGTATCCTGTCCACTACGGCCTTGAATTCCTCACGGCTGTAGATCGCAGCCTCATAGGCTCTGGGGGACATCTCTTTCATGACATCGGATTCATAGCCTACCACGGTATTGTCCACTATATCAAGGACTATGGCATCGGCTCCTATCTCATCTGCGGCGGCTATATATTCGTCCACCGCGTCAAGACAGTTCTTTGTACAGGGCATGTATATCGTCCTGGCAAGATCCGGCATCTGCTTTCCCCGGTACTCAAACTCCTTGTCTCTTGGGAAATACTCCAGCCCTCCGGCATCGCCGCCTCCATATCTGTCGCCCCGCTGCGCATGGAGCTTTTGAAGCGCTTCGTCATAATGGGCATAGGCTTCATTCTCGTCATCAGTCACATACCACGGCCGCACATATCCTGTGCCGTAGGCGCTGCTCACCTTATAGAAGCGAATCTCTCCCGCATCGTCCGAAACCACATCCAGAACATCAAGGCGAACTCCCTTTTTCAGATGCGCTCCCAGCTCCAGATCATTTGCCGATATATACAGATCGGTCGGAATCCTTACATATACCGCATCCGGCACAGAGCTGATCACGATTGAAGCAGTTTCCTCCAGAACATATGTCTCCTCAGGAGGCTGGACCGCTGCCTCATCTCTCGCACATCCTGCAAGGACAAGCATCGCCGCTGCCGCAAGTCCGAGCGTTCCTCTGAGCGCCCTCATGCTTATTTTTTCTTGCCCAGTGGCGTCTTCCATGGATCATCGTCCAGATTTGATCCCAGAAACTTTATGGAAACCATACCGTCATATACGATACCGCCTGCCAGTATGGCATATCCCAGATACTGCCATCCGCCCGGAATATTGCCGTTGTTTTTCAGACCCACGATCAAGATCCCCGCGGCCATGATCAGATATGCAAGACCTTCATACGGTGCCATCTTTCTTATTGTTTCGGCGTCCGCTCCCTTGGTATCCCTGAAGATCAGTGTCCTTGTGATGATCTCGTACAGCCCTACAAACACTCCGACTGCCGATGCTGCGAACATTATCGTTACATGTCTCTCCATATACTCCTCACTTCACAGTTATCCTGCCCTGAGGCCCGGCATATTCCTCGCCTATCACGCCATTCAGATTCTCTCTGATATAGTCGGCCAGATTCACATAATCAACTACTACCTCATCAGCTACAAGCTCCGCGTCTGCAAATGCGGTCAGCCCGTCGCCTCCCTGCACCAGGACAAATGTGCTTCCGCACAGTGTATACTCCGCCTCGGGATCCAGTTTTTCCTCACTGCCGTCATCTCTTACCAGCATCACATCCTTCACCCTGCGCTCGCCGCTGATGCTCACCAGAGCGCCTTTGTCATCCGTCTCTATGGTCGGCTGCGCCGATGTGTCGATCGTATACTTAAGACCGGATACCTGCGCGAATCCGCCCGATTCTCCGATGGCAGTGCCGTCAGATGCACGATATGCCTTCTGCGTATTCCGGCTCGAAAACTCCAGCGCATCCAGTATCGCCTGCCCCTTTGCTTTGATGATGCATGTTGAATTGCCGAAGGGCTGTACCGCAAGGATATCTCTGTAGGTCACATCCCCAGCATCTATGGATGCTCTTATACCGCCTCCGTTTATCCAGCCTATGTCGGTCTTGTTTCTGATCCTCAGCGCATCAGCAAGCAGATCTCCGATTCCGGTTTCACGGCTTCTGACCATACGGATCCCGTCATCATCCGTGATCTTTATATCCGCTGCAGCCTCTCCTACCTTTACATCAAGCTCCTCATCCACTGATGTCATGAGCTTGTCTATAAGCTCCTGAGTCGCTTCGTCTCTGTCCGGGTATTCACTGATCATGGATGCCGATATATTGCCCTTGGAGGTGATGGTCAGAAGTCCTACATTGGCCAGCTTCGTTCCTGTCTGCGTCAGCAGCACATTTTCTCCGGCCTTGTTCTTCAGGATCCTCTCCGGAATGACAGTATGAGAGTGCGCGTCAAGTATCGCATCGATACCATCTGTATTGACAGCTACGACATCGGCTCCGTATGTCTTATCATACACTCCCAGATGGCTGAGCAGTATCACATAGTCTGCCCCGTCGCTACGCGCTGCATTTACATTGTCCTGTATGCAGGCAAAAAGCTCGCTTCCGTCGCCTGCGCACATATCATAGACATACTCGCCGTCCTCCTTGAAATGTTCAGGAGAGGACGAGATAAATGTGTTCGGCGTAGTCACCCCGACAAATGCCACCTTTACCTGACCATACTGTCTGATCACATACGGCTTCAGATCCTCGAAGGGATTTTCTTTGCTTCCCGTATATTTCAGATTGCAGGAGACATACTCAAAGTTCGCCAGATTCATATCAAGCTTCAATTCGCCTATTCCGTAATCAAACTCATGATTTCCTATGGCTGACAGATCATATCCGGCCTGATTCATGATATCGATGATATATTCGCCGTCCGATACCGCTCCTATGACATCTCCCTGTATGGCATCGCCGCAGTCCACCAGAGCGACATACCGGTTTGTCTCCATAAGATTTTTCTTCAGAGCCGCAACAGCAGCCATGCTGACGCCGTCATTGACTCCACAATGGACATCATTGGTATAGATGATCATGATGTCCTCATCATTCTGAGGCTTCTGTCGCATCTTCCCGTCTTCAGAATCCTCCTGCGGGTCTACCCGCGGGATCTCCGTTCTTGCAGAGGATGTTTCAACAGCGTGTCCGCCCGGAGATTGAGTGCCGGAGCCGGAGCCGCTGTCAGCGCCCTGCGCGCATCCTGTCATGGTCAGGATCATTGAAAGCAAAACAGCCACTATCTTCTTCATCTTGCTTGTTCCTTCCTTCGTGCCGCACCGGCGGCACCTCCATATATAAAAAACACTATGACAGATCTCTATAACTGTCACATTTTACCATATTTTGTGAAATATAAAAAGCGCACGGGGAATTTTGCCCCGTGCGCCCGCATCGTACTCATCATGTCCGGATCGTGCTCATCACATCCGTATCATACTCATCATGCCAGTGTAGCAGCCATGACAGCCTTTATCGTATGCATGCGATTTTCAGCCTCATCAAAAACCACCGATGCAGAGCCTTCAAACACCTCGTCGGTCACCTCCATGCAGTCTATACCGAACTTATCATGGATATCCTTTCCTATCTTCGTGTTCAGATCATGGAATGCCGGCAGACAGTGCATAAATATACAACCTTCTCCTGCCGCGCTCATGAGCTCCCCTGTGACTCTGTATGCAGACAGACTGCTTATACGCTCTTCCCAGACCTCATCCGGCTCGCCCATGGATACCCAGACATCCGTATATATCACATCCGCTCCCGCAACTGCCTTCATGGGTTCCGTCTCAAATGTGATGCTGCCTCCGGTCTGTGCTGCAATCTCACGGCAGATCTGTGTCAGCTCTGCTCCGGGCTGATACTCCTTCGGAGCTCCCGCCACAAAATGCATGCCCATCTTGGCACATCCCACCATAAGGGAATTGGCCATGTTGTAGCGCGCGTCGCCCATGAACACCAGCTTCTTGCCTGCGAGCCCTCCCAGATGCTCTCTGATGGTCAGAAGATCAGCCAGCACCTGTGTCGGATGGTACTCATTTGTCAGTCCGTTCCACACGGGAACGCCTGCATACTCGGCCAGCGTATCTACTATCTCCTGACCGTACCCGCGGTACTCTATGCCGTCAAACATCCGTCCAAGCACTCTGGCTGTATCCTCTATGCTCTCCTTTTTCCCTATCTGCGATCCTGATGGATCCAGATATACCGGATGCATGCCCAGATCAGCCGCGGCAACCTCAAAGGCACATCTGGTTCTGGTGCTTGTTTTTTCAAAGATCAGCGCTATGTTTTTGCCCTCGCAGTATCTGTGAGGCTCTCCCGCCTTTTTCTTTTCCTTAAGCGATGCGGCAAGCTCCAGAAGGCCGTTGATCTCTTCAGGAGTGAAATCCAGAAGCTTGAGAAAATGTCTGCCCTTTATAGAAAACATCCTTTACTCTTCCTCCTTTGTATCGCCTATCGCCTTCTTTATCAGCTCTATCTGCTTTATGACGGAATCGTAGCCGGTTCCTCCCTCGGATATCCTGCGCTTTACGCAGCTCTCCAGACTGATCACCGCTGCCGCCTCAGGCTCTACAACCTCCTCGAGAGACTTGCCCGAGGCGCTGCATTGTGCCACAAGCTGTCCGACCTTCTTATACGCATCTCTGAACGGCATGCCGTGAGCCGTGTAGTAATCTGCAAGATCTGTCGCATTGATGAAGCCCTCGCGTCCTGCCCTGTACATATTCTCCGGCTTTGTTTTCATGGTCGCGATCATGGGAGCTGCCACCTTCAGACACATCTTCACCGTATCAACCGCGTCAAATATCTGCTCCTTGTCTTCCTGCATGTCCTTGTTATAGGCCAGCGGAAGCCCCTTCAGCGTTGTAAGCAGACCCGTCAGCGCACCGTATACTCTTCCCGTCTTGCCGCGGATGAGCTCGGCCATATCCGAATTTTTCTTCTGCGGCATGATGCTGCTTCCCGTAGTGAATGCATCATCCAGCTCTATAAATCTGAATTCCCAGCTCGACCACAGTATCAGCTCCTCGCTCATGCGGCTCATATGCATCATGAGCATGGAGAGACAGCTCAGCAGCTCTACTGCGAAGTCCCTGTCACTCACGCCGTCTATGCTGTTCTGACATACACTGTCAAATCCCAGAAGCTGTGCTTCATACTGCCTGTCCGTGGCAAATGTCGTTCCTGCCAGCGCGCAGCTCCCTATCGGAGATACATTTGTCCTCCTTCTGCAGTCCTCCAGCCGGCTCAGATCCCTTAGCAGCATCCACGCATATGAAAGCAGCTGATGAGAGAACAATATGGGCTGTGCCCGCTGCAGATGAGTATATCCCGGCATGATCGCGGTCTTGTTCGCGTCCGCCACAGTGACTATCGAGCGGATCAGCTCCTTTATCAGCTCCGAGATCTCCTTCTCCTCATTCATCAGATACATGCGCAGATCGAGAGCCACCTGATCATTGCGGCTGCGTGCGGTATGAAGACGCTTCCCGGCATCTCCTATACGCTGCGTCAGCACCTCCTCGATGAACATATGGATATCCTCGGCTGTAGGATCTATATCCAGCGTTCCTTCATCGATGTCTCTCAGTATACCTTCAAGACCCTCTGTTATTTTTTCTGCGTCCTCACTGCTTATGATTCCGCATTTGGCCAGCATTCTCGCATGCGCGCATGAGCCCGTGATATCCTCACGGTACATGCGGCAGTCGAAATGTATGGATGAATTGAAATCATCCGCCAGCTTGCTTGTCTCTCCGGACGTGCGTCCGCTCCACATCTTCTTCATCAGCTGCTTATCCTCAAAGCTTGCCCTGCTCGCGCAGTGCCTGTACCTTTGTGGGAAGACCCCAGATATTGATAAATCCTGCCGCCTGAGCCTGATCATAGTCGGATTCGCCGAATGTAACCAGATTCTCGCTGTACAGGCTGTAGGGGCTTGTGGTTCCCGCAGGAATGATGTTGCCCTTGTAAAGCTTGAGTTTTACCGAGCCTGTCACATACTTGTTGCTCTCATTGGCAAATGCGGTCAGAGCCTCCTGAAGCGGGCTGAACCATTTTCCGTTGTAGATGAGATCTGCATAGTCTACGGCCAGCTTCTGCTTCTCGTGCAGCACCTCCTTGTCCATAGTGAGCATCTCCAGATGCTCATGAGCAAAGTACAGGATAGTTCCGCCCGGAGTCTCATATACACCGCGATCCTTCATTCCTATCAGACGGTTCTCTACTATATCGATGATTCCTATTCCGTTGGCCCCTCCGATCTCATTCAACTTCTCTATGATCTTGGAGGCCTTCATCTTCTCTCCGTTCAAGGCCACCGGAGCTCCTGCCTCGAAGTCGATGGTTACATATGTCGGCTCATCGGGAGCAGCCATCGGAGAAACGCCCATCTCAAGGAATCCCGGCTTGTCATAGTCAGGCTCATTGGCCGGATCCTCAAGATCCAGACCCTCATGGCTCAGATGCCACAGGTTCTTGTCCTTTGAATAATTCGTCTCTCTAGATATCTTCAGCGGAACATCATGTGCCTCGGCATAGTCTATCTCCTCGTCACGAGACTTTATGTCCCACTCCCTCCAGGGAGCGATGATATGCATATTCGGAGCAAATTTCTTGATCGCAAGCTCGAAGCGCACCTGATCGTTGCCCTTGCCGGTAGCGCCGTGGCATATGGCATCCGCACCCTCTGCCAGTGCTATCTCGGCAAGCTTCTTTCCTATGATCGGGCGGGCAAATGCTGTTCCGAGCAGATATGTCTCGTATTTTGCGCCCATCTTCATAGAGGGGATGATGACCTCATCAACCATCTCATCAACCAGATCCGCAATGATAAGCTTCGATGCACCTGTCTTGAGCGCCTTCTCCTCAAGTCCTTCGAGCTCGTCCGCCTGTCCCACATTGCCGGAGACGGCGATGATCTCGGGATCATTGTAGTTTTCCTTCAGCCACGGAATGATGATGGATGTGTCAAGTCCGCCCGAATATGCGAGTACGATTTTTTTGATGTCTTCCTTCTTCATGATTTTCTCTCCATTTGCTTTATATCTCTGCCTTTGTCCCTGTGCGGGAATCCGGCTCAAAGAGCACTGCACCGGCGTCCGCCGTGCCTGCATTGATAACGTTCTGTACCATGATATGCATATTATTGCACTATGTCAAGCATAGTTGTACCTTTTTGTTGGTTTTATGCATGAATCATGAATAATCATTCATTGTATTGATCAATACTGCCACCTCTCTGATGAATTCGGGTGTGGTTCCGCAGCATCCCCCTGCTATGCGAAGCCCCATATCAAAAGCCTTTCCCACCTGACCGGCAAACTCTGCTGCCGTAAGATCATACTCCGTCTTTCCGTCCATCATGTGCGGCACGCCCGCGTTGGGTTTGAAAAATACCGGAAGCTGCGACAGCTCCAGATATCGGGAAAGTATTGACAGCAATTTTTCCGGCCCGAGTGAGCAATTTATGCCGATCGCGTCAGCCCCTCCGGCCTCCAGCGCCTCTATCATCTCCTCCGGCGATGCTCCCGTGAACAGTCTTCCGCGCTCATCGTAGGTGTTGCTTACAAAGACCGGCCTCGTCGAATTCTCCTTCACAGCCTGAAGCGCCGCCAGTGTCTGCGCCTTATCATCCATGGTCTCTATGAAGTAGAAATCCGGCTCACACGGCTCCGCTGCTCTGACTCCTGCCGCAAATGCCTCCACGGCTTCATCATATTCCAGATCACCGAACGGCTCGAGAAGCTGTCCCAGCGGTCCTATGTCATATCCCCAGAAAAGCTCCCTCCTGCTGCATTCAGGCATCTGCCCGGACTCCTCGGCCATCTCTCTTTTTGCGTCTGCCGCCAGAGTGCATGCGGCTCCTATGACTCTCTCCAGCTCTTCCTTCGGATAATTAAAAATGTTCGCCGCAAAGGTATCTGACAGCACTGCGCCGGCTCCGGCTCTGTAATAGTCCTTATGTATGCGCCTTATCACATCCGGATGTGACAATGCCCAAGAGGCGGTATTTTCACGGGGGTTTATTCCCTCTGCCATCAGCAGGCTGCCCATCCCGCCGTCCAGAATCAGCCTGTGATCCCGGCAGTACTCAAGTATATTCATACATTCATATCCTGTAACTGTTCAGAGCCAACCTCCAAAATGCTTCGCATTTCTCGTCTGATTTATGAAATTTTGCCTGGCTCTGAACAGTTATCATGTCCTTTTTGTTTTTTTCGATAGTGCACTTTCTTTTATCCTGTGTCAAGTGCAAATCAAAAGCGCCGGAGGACCTGCCTCCGGCGCCTGGCATTTTAGACAGTTGCCGTTATCATTCTTCTGTTCCGCCAAGCAGTGAAGCTCTTGCCGCCACTTCCTTGGCCTGTACATCGCCCGGAGCCTGCTCATAATGATCAAACTCATATGCAAATGTACCGATACCGCCCGTCATGGAACGAAGATCTGTATTGTATCCGAACATCTCGCTCATAGGAACCTCGGCAGAGATGATCGTCTTGCCGTGATGGTCGGCTTCCATTCCGAGCACCCGGCCTCTGCGCTTGTTGAGATCTCCCATGATATCTCCGGTGAACTTATCCGGAACCGTAACTGCAAGTCTTGCGATAGGCTCGAGCAGCACCGGACTTGCCTCCATAAAGCCTTTCTTGAATGCGATAGTAGCCGCCATCTTAAACGCCATCTCGGACGAATCCACTGGATGATATGAGCCGTCCAGCAGCGTAGCCTTGATTCCGACAACAGGATATGCCGCGAGCGGTCCCTTCGTGCAGCTCTCCGCGATTCCCTTCTCCACAGCCGGGAAGTAATTCTTCGGAACTGCTCCTCCGAATACCTGCTCCTCAAAGATGTACGGCGTATCCTGATCTCCCGAGGGCTCGAAGCTCATCTTTACATCGCCGAACTGTCCGTGTCCTCCGGACTGCTTCTTGTACCGTCCGGGAGCCTCTACCTTCTTTCTGATAGTCTCTCTGAACGCGAATTTCGGCTTTTCAAGCTCTATCGCCGCCTTGTATCTTGTCAGAAGCTTGGACTTTACCACATCCAGCTGCTGATCTCCTATGCCGTAGATAAGAGACTGCTTGTTCTCCGCGTCAACCACGGTTTTCAGCGTCACATCCTCATCCATCAGTCTTGCAAGGCCTGTGGCGATCTTGTCCTCCTCGCCCTTGTTGACAGCCTTGTATGCCATATATGTATACGGCTTTGAATACTCCGTCTTCGGATAAATGATAGGTGCTGTCTTGAGCGCTATGGAATCTCCTGTCTGCGTCACTCCAAGCTTTGCCATCGCTGCGATATCACCGGCCTTGACCTCCGTGATCTCTGCGGCTTTATTGCCGGTCAGCAGATATATCTTTCCGGATTTCTCGTCTGCCTCCTTGGTGACATTGTAGATGGTCGTATCCGGCTTGAGCGTTCCTGTACATACCTTTACCAGACTGTATTTACCTATGAACGGATCTACGATGGTCTTCCATACCTTGGCTGACAGATTCGCCTCGGAGTTGTAATGAAGCTCTATCAGCTCTCCGGTGTTGGCATCATTGCCTCTCAGGCTTCTCTGATCCGGCGACGGGAAATATCTGCATATGGCATTCAGAAGAGGAGTTATACCTGTAGCGTCTATGCCTGCGCCCAGAAGCACAGGGCACATCTCGTCACTCAGGACATTTTCCTTCAATGCTCCCGATATCTCCTCATAGGTGAACTCGTCCTCCATGAGATACCGCTCCATGTACTCCTCGCTGGTCTCAGCGACAGACTCCATGAGCGCCGTACGTGTCATCTGAAGATGGTTCTTTACATAATCAGGGATGTCACAGGCCTCATACTTGCCGTCCGGAAGATATTTCCTGCCTTCCATCTTTACCACATTGACAAAGCCCACCAGCTTCTCATTCTCACGAATGGGCAGATGGAAAGGAGCCACCTTGTGTCCGAACTTCGTCTCCATCTGCAGCAGCAGCTCTCTGAAGCTGGCCTTGTCATCGTCCATATTCGTAACAAATATCATTCTTGGGAGGCTGAATCTGTCGCACAGCTCCCAGGCCTTCTCCGCGCCTACCTCAAGCCCTGCCTTGCAGTTGACTACGATGATAGCCGCATCAGCCGCGCTTGCGGCCTCCTCGGCCTCGCCGACGAAATCGAAGTATCCGGGAGTATCCAGAAGGTTTATCTTCACCTGCTCTCCCTTATCATCGGTATACTCGACGGGAATCACCGAAGTGCTTATGGAGAAGCCCCTCTTTTTCTCTTCGCTGTCATAATCGCTGATGGTGTTGCCGTCTGTCGTCCTGCCCATCTTCTGGGAGACGCCGCATACATAAGCGATCGCCTCGGCAAGTGTCGTCTTGCCGCTGCCTCCGTGTCCGAACAAAGCCACGTTGCGAATGCGAGATGTCTCATAAACCTTCATAACTGTGATCCTCCATTTGGTTTTATTGTCATATGTGCAATTTTACCAAAACGGATGGTTGATTACAACAGTTGATTGGCTATATGTCTCGCCACATATACTCCGCTTGCGGAGGCATGGGACAATGAATGCGTCACTCCGCTGCAGTCTCCGATGACATACAGTCCCGGATATTTCGTCTGAAGATCATGGTCTATATCCACGGTCATGTTGTAGAACTTGACCTCTACTCCGTAGAGCAGAGTGTCATCATTGGCCGTTCCCGGCGCTATCTTGTCCAGCGCATAGATCATCTCAACTATACCGTCCAGTATCCGCTTTGGCATCACAAGGCTCAGATCTCCGGGAGTCGCCGTGAGCGTAGGCGTGATGAAGGCCTCCTCTATCCTGCTTACAGTGGATCTCTGCCCGCGGATCAGATCTCCGAAACGCTGCACTATAACGCCGCCTCCCAGCATATTGGAGAGCTTTGCGATATTCTCGCCATATCCGTTGGAGTCCTTGAACGGCTCAGTGAAATGCTTCGAGACCAGCAGCGCAAAGTTCGTATTTTCGCTTTGCTTGGCCGGATCCTCATAGCTGTGACCGTTGACTGTTACGATACCGTTCGTGTTCTCCGTAACCACCGCGCCCTTGGGATTCATGCAGAATGTACGCACCTTGTCCTGATACTTCTTTGTTCTGTATACGATCTTGCTTTCATAAAGCTTATCTGTGATGTGCGAGAATATCGGTGCCGGAAGCTCTACCCTCACGCCTATATCCACGCGATTCGAAAGAGTCTGTATATCCAGCCGCTCGCAGACATCCTCCATCCACTTGCTTCCGCTTCTTCCTCCGGAGATGATGCACTTGCCGCAATGATAGCTTCCCGATGCGGCCTCTATCTCAAAGCCGTCCGATACCGCCCTCACATCCGCTACAGCGTCATGAAAGTGAAAATGCACCGTATCCTTAAGCTCATCGTAGATATTGGCCAGCACCTCATAGTTTATATCTGTTCCGAGATGGCGCACACTGGCATCCAGCAGATGCAGATCATTCTTCATGCACAGCTGCTTGAATTCGGAATTGGCCGTGGTATACAGCCTGCAGTTTGCACCGCCGTGGCTGACATTTATATCATCCACATATTTCATCAGCTCCAGCGCCATGGACTTGCCTATGTACTCATGAAGATTGCCGCCGAACTCATTGGTGATATTGTACTTTCCGTCCGAAAATGCACCCGCGCCTCCGAAGCCGTTCATGATAGAGCAGGTCTTGCAGTTGATGCATTTTTTTATCTTAACGCCGTCTATGGGGCAGTGCCTCTCCTCCAGCTTTCCCCCTGCCTCAAAGACAGCCACGCTGAGCTTCGGAGCCGCCTTCTTGAGCTCGTAGGCCGAGAATATTCCGCCCGGACCCGCTCCGATTATTATCACATCATATCTTTCCATATCGGTTTTCCCTTTCACATAAATAACTTCACAACACGATATTCCCCGGCCACGGTATCCGCGCGATACACTCCGCGAAACACATGATCCGAGGTATATATCCTGACCATCCCGTCTCTGCCGCCTGTGTCCGGCGGTATATCGGTCAGCTTGTTTCCGTTCATCACGTATCTGTCCTGATTTTCGGATACTGTGTATTCAGGAAGAAAGCCGAAATACTCCTCCGGAGAGATCACCGCACTGTCCAGCTCTCCCCTGTCTCTGAGCCGTTCGAGCTCTCCCAGAGTATGCGACTGCTCTATCGTAAAGCCTGCCGCACGCTCTCGTACGAGCTCCGTCATGCATCCGCCGCATCCGAGCCTTTCTCCTATGTCGTGACACAGTGTGCGTATATATGTCCCCTTGGAGCATTCCACCGTCATCTCCACATACGGAGGATCCATCCGTTCTATCTCGATCCTGTACAGCTTCACAGGTCTTGGAACCCTTTCGATCTCCTGACCTCTCCGTGCCAGATCAACCAGCTTCCTGCCGTTCACCTTCAGTGCCGAGTACATCGGCGGGATCTGATCATAGCCGCCCTCAAAGCACCTTATCGCTTCCTCGATCCGGCTCACTGTAAGGCTCTCTGCCTCGCGCGCATTCTCTCTGAGCACCTGTCCGGAGATGTCCTGGGTATCTGTGGTCACCCCCAGCTTCATGACCGCTCTGTATACCTTGTCGGAATCCGTCAGCATGGACACCAGAGCGGTTCCCGAGCCTATGCACACCGGAAGCACACCAGTCGCATTCGGGTCGAGAGTCCCCGTATGACCGGCTTTTTTCGTCTTGAATATCCCCCTGATACAGGCAGTCACATCCATGGAGGTATAGCCCTTCTCCTTGTTGACTACAACTATTCCGTTCACAGCTGCTTCCTTACATACTCTCTGAGTCTCGCCGCATCACGCTCCAGATCATAGGTTTCAAAGCCTGCCGCATGGACATGCCCGCCTCCTCCGAAGGTCTGAGCTATGCTGCTTACATCCGTGGAGTCGGTAGATCTCAGGCTGCATTTGTATGCTCCGTCATCCAGCTGATAGAAGAATGCCACCACCCTCACGCCGTCCGTCTCGCGCAGCTTCGCAACTATCCCGTCCAGCTCTATGGTTGCCACTCCGAACTCCTCCTGCTCGCTCTTCGTGATCACACAGGTGAGATACTGATCGTCCAGATCAAGCTCCGCCTTTTGAAGCGCATGTCCGGTGATTCTCTGCTGGGCAAATGTCTTGCTGAAGAATGTGTATGATACTATCCACGGGAAATCAATTCCGAGCTCTATCAGCGCACCTGCTATATCCATCGTCTTCTTGCTGGTGCTGGAATACTGAAAGACCCCCGTATCGTGGATTATCCCGGTATACAGGCATTCCGCAGTCTCCCTGCTCACCTTGTCAGCCTCAAGCAGCTCGTATACTATCTCGCATGTGGAACTGGCTCTCGGCTTTACGATTCCTCCGTTTGTAAACGGATCATTTGTGTCATGATGATCCACACAGTACGAATCGCGGCAGTGCTCCGTCAGCTGGCGAAACTCGCCCAGCCTTGATGCCTGCGCGGTATCAAGAGCTATGAACAGATCATACATCTTACCTTCCATGTCGCGGGGATCTCTGCAGGCCCTGTCAAAGCCTCTCATGAAGGAGAACTTGTCCGTGCAGTCCCCGATATATACATCCACCGTCTTTTCAGGATAGTTGTCCGCGATATAGTTGCGAAGCCCCAGACAGGAGCCGATAGAGTCTCCGTCAGGTCTTACATGCCCGGCCATGGCGATAGTCTCAGCCCTTTCGATTCTTTCAAACAGTTCGTTCATCCGCAGCTATCCTCCTCCGTGTCCACATGATTGGCCTTATCGCGGCTTATAACCTCATCTATCAGCCTGTCCATTTTCACGCCATATTCCATAGATTTGTCGAGCACATATCTCAGCTCGGGCGTGTTGCGCAGATTGACTCTTGCCGCAAGCTCACGGCGTATAAAGCCATTGGCGCTGGAAAGCCCCTCCAGAGTCTCCCTCTGGCGTTCCTCATCCCCCAGAACGCTTATATATACTGTCGCGAATTTCAGATCAGGAGTTACATTCACATCCGTCACCGATGTCAGCGGATCCACCCTCGGGTCCTTCAGATCGGCGATGATCAGTGACAGCTCCTTTTGAACCTCTGAGTTGATTCTTATATTTTTGATGCTGTTCTTTCTCATGGATATTCCTTTCGGCAAGGATGCGGGCGGGCGACGCGGACGCTATCCGCAGGCGCCCGCCCGCATCTGTCTTGCTGACTGCATTATTTTCAGCTTCTCGGTACCTCTACCATGATATAGCCCTCGATCTGGTCATCCACCTGGATCTCATTGTATCCGTCAAATACCAGACCGCACTCATATCCGGCCTTGACCTCCTTGACATCATCCTTGAATCTCTTAAGTGACGCAAGGCTTCCCTCGTAGACCTGCTCGCCCTCTCTTGTGATCCTGATCTTGCAGTCTCTCTGAAGCTGTCCGTCAAGTATATAGCTTCCGGCGATATTGCCCACATCCGATGCCTTGAATATCTGACGGATCACGGCATGTCCGATGATCTTCTCTTCATATACGGGCGCCAGCATGCCCTTCATCGCACGCTCTACATCATCTATAGCCTGATAGATGACATTGTAAAGCTTGATTTCAACCTTCTCGCGCTCTGCCGTAGCCTTGGCTGTAGCATCCGGCTTGACATTGAAGCCGATGATGATCGCTCCGCTTGCGCTTGCGAGGTTGACATCCGACTCGCTTATCGCACCGACAGCGCCATGGATGACCTTGGCCTGCACTTCCTCGTTGGAGAGCTTGACAAGTGATGTCCTCACAGCCTCCACAGAGCCCTGCACATCCGCCTTTACGATGATCGGAAGCTCCTTCACATTGCCCGCCTGTATCTGACTGAAGAGATCATCAAGGCTCATCTTTGCCTTGGTCTCCTCAAGAAGCTTGTTCTTGTTCTCCGCGATAAATGTGGCCGCGAAGTCCTTTGCCTCCTTGTCAGTCTCCGTCGCGACAAATACCTCTCCGGCCTCGGGAACCTTGTCAAGTCCGAGTATCTCTACCGGAGTCGACGGAGCCGCACTCTTGACTCTCTGTCCCTTGTCGTTGACCATGGCGCGCACCTTGCCCGAGCATGAGCCCGCCGCGATGAAGTCTCCTACATTCAGTGTACCCTTCTGTACCAGCACAGTCGCTACAGGTCCGCGTCCCTTATCAAGCTTGGCCTCTATGACGATGCCTCTTGCGAGCCGGTTCGGATTGGCCTTGAGCTCGTCGATGTCTGCTGTCAGAAGTATCATCTCCAGCAGCTCCTCGATGCCCTCGCCCGTCTTTGCCGAAACCGGGCAGAACGGAGTTGATCCGCCCCAGTCCTCCGGTATGATTCCCTGCTCGGAGAGCTCCTGCTTTACTCTGTCGATATTGGCATCAGGCTTATCTATCTTGTTGATCGCAACTACTATATCAACCTCTGCAGCCTTCGCGTGATTTATAGCCTCTATGGTCTGAGGCATGACGCCGTCGTCAGCCGCAACAACCAGCACCGCGATATCCGTGGACTGGGCGCCTCTCATACGCATGGCCGTAAATGCCTCATGTCCGGGAGTATCAAGGAATGTTATCAGACGATCATTGATCTTAACCTGATAAGCACCTATCGCCTGTGTGATGCCTCCGGCCTCGCGGCTCGTGACATTTGTCTGGCGGATCCTGTCCAGCAGCGAAGTCTTGCCGTGGTCTACATGACCCATGACGCAGACAACCGGCGGACGCTCAGCCATGCTTGCCTCGTCCTCCTCGTCTTCCTTGAGAAGCTCCTCTATGACATTGACCTTCTCCTCCTTTGTACAGAGAATGTCATGCTCCAGAGCGATCTCCTCGGCCTTCTCGTAGGTGATCTCCGTATTGACAGTGACTATCTCGCCCTTCATGAACAGATCCTTGATGATAGCCGCAGGCTGCAGCTTCATCCTGTCTGCCAGATCTCTGATGGTGATGCTCTCGGGGATAGTGATCTCCTTTATCTCCTCAACCACCTCCGCCGGCTTGGCTGTGGGCTTGATAAACGGATGCTTTGATACCTTGCCGCCTGTCTTTACCGGACCGTCCTCGGTGCGATGCCTCTTGTCGTTTTTATCCTTATAGCTGTTTCTGGTCTGTTTCTGATTGTTGTTTTTCTTGGCAAATCCGCCGTCCGATGCCGGAGCAGCTCCGCCGGAAGCCCCTGCAAAAGGCCTTCTGTTCGTGCTGTCTCCCGGTCTTGCAGCTCTGTTGTCGCGATTAAAGCGCTGTCCCGCACCGCCCTGAGCTGGTCTCTGTCCCTGGCCTGTCCCGGTCTGGCGCTGTCCGTTTACGATATATCCCCGCTGATTGCCGCCGCGCCCTGCGCCCTGACCGTCACCGGGTCTCTGCGTCTGATATCTTCCCTGGGTATTGCCCTGTGCTCCCGAGCTTCTCTGACCCTGATATCCGCCGCCCTGACCGTTTCTTCTGTCATTGCCGCGATTGTCAAGTCCGCGGCGATCATTGCTGCGATTGCCGCCTGTTCTGTTGCCGCTTTGAGTATTTGAGGTATTGGATGTAGTTGTCTTGGGCTTTATATTGGCAAATATATTGCCGAGCTTGGTCACGGATGTACGACCCTGAAGGAGCGGAGCCTTTGTGGTCTTGGAAGTATCCTGAGCCTGAGTCTCTGTTGAGGCTGCGCCTTGTGCGGAGGCATTTGCGGCAGTCTTGTTCTTATCAGAGGCTTCCTTCGCCGGCGCCGCCTGTGCATCGCCGCCCTGAGCCGGCCTTGAGTCCTGCGCGGCAGATGCGGGCGCACTTACGGCCCCGTCATCCTTTTTTACGGCAGCTGCGGACGGCTCAGCATGCCTGTCATCTGCTATGTTAATCTCCGGTTTTACGGCCTCAGCAGAGGCAGACTGTTTCTCTGCCTGACGGAGCTGCTGGCTGTCTTCGCGCTGAGGTGCAGCCTGTGCAGGATGCGTTCCCGCAGGAGTTCCTGTTCTCACCTGTCCCTGCTGCACTCGTGAGCGTCTGGGCTGCTGCTGAGCATTCTGCGGGCGGAAAACAGCCGTGAACCTCTTTTTCTTCGGCTCCTCCGGCGCTGCAGCCTGTGCTGCATCCTTTTGCCCTTCCTGTGTTTGCGACACTGACTTCTCCTCCTGCTTTACATTAGATACGCTCTGCGGCTCTCTTTCCTTTTCCCGGGTCTTCACTTCCCTCTCGGGCTTCTCCTTTGTCTCCGTGCCCGCCGCACCGAAATGCTTTCTCACCATCTGTGCCTGCTCCGGTGTCACATTGGAGCTGTGGGTGATACCGTCTACACCCTTCTCCTTGAGAAATGCAAGCACCTCCTTGTTGGTTCTGCCCAGCTCCTTTGAAAGTTCGTTTACTCTCAATACAATACCTCCGCTAATCCTTTATCCTCGACAGCAACAGATGAGCGCTCCGCTTTTCCTATCGCCCATCCAAGCGCTGCTTTTGTTCCGTACTCCATGACCGCGACCTTATAATATCTGCATTTGTCAAAAAAAAGCTTTTTTGTATTATCTGATGCATCCGTCGCTATGATGACCAGATATGCTCTGCGGCTCTTGATCGATTCCAGCGTCATATCCTCGCCGCTGACTACCTTCCCGGCCTTCATGGCCATGCCCAGCATGCTCAGCTTTTTATCATTCAATCTCTGCTATCTCCTGCCGCAGCCTTTCTGTCACATCCGAAGAAACCGCCATCTTAAATGATCTGTTCAATCCCTTGTTTCTTACAGCCTTCTCCAGACATTCCTGCGTGGGGCATATATATGCTCCGCGTCCGTTCATCCGGCCTGATCTGTCAAGAGCTATCTCGCCCTCCGGTGTCCTGACAACTCTGATCAGCTCTCTCTTCTCCTTCATCGACCCGCAGCCGATGCACTGGCGCATGGGAATCTTCTTCTCCATATCCACACCTCATATCCGGTTCAAAGCCTGCTTCTGTCAGTCCTGCAGCTCTGAATCCTCGTCGGGCTTCTGAGCAGCCTGCGTGTCATCAGACTCCTGCTCTGAAGCAGACTCGTCATATCCTCCGGCTGCCTCGGCGTCGCCCGTCTCATCGTATCCTTCATCGTAGTAATCAGCCTCAAAATCGGCCTGACCCTCCGGCTGATAATCTATACCCAGTTCATCATACAGACCGAGCTCTCTTGCCTGAGTCTCCGACTTGATATCTATCTTGTATCCTGTAAGTCTGGCTGCGAGGCGGGCATTCTGACCCTCCTTGCCTATAGCCAGAGACAGCTGATAGTCAGGAACTATAACCTGCGCCTCCTTGGAATCCTCATCTACCACTACGGCGATGACCTTTGACGGGCTGAGTGCGTTTTCTATAAGGAACGCCGGATTGTCGTCATAGCATACGATATCTATCTTCTCACCGCGCAGCTCATCGACAACCGCATCTACTCTGGAGCCGTTGAGTCCTACGCACGCTCCGATGGGATCTACATTCGGATCGTTGGAGACAACCGCCATCTTGCTCCTTGAGCCGGGCTCTCTGGCGATGCACATGATCTCTACAATTCCGTCCTTTATCTCGGTTACTTCCTGCTCGAAGAGCTTCTTCACCAGATCCGGATGCGTCCTTGAGACCGTTACCCGAGGTCCCTTCGGCGCATCCTTGACCTCAAGTATGTATATCTTCATTCTGTCTCCGACATTGTAGGTCTCTGTCTTGACCTGCTCGCTCTCTGCCAGCAGCGCATCGACCTTGCCTATGTTGAATGCCACATTCTTGCCAGAGACACGCCTTACTATACCGGTTACGATCTCATGCTCCTTTGCGTAGTAGTTGTTGAATATCACTCTTCTTTCCTCCTCGCGGATCTTTTGAGTGATGACATTCTTCGCCGCGTTGGTCGCGATACGCCCGAATTCTCTTGATTCTACCGGAAAGTTGATGATATCGCCGACCGCGTATGTCGAATTGATGTTGTGCGCGTCCGCCAGAGAGATCTTCTGGGCTCTCTCAAGCGCGGTATTCTCCTCCAGCGCCTCAACTACCTCCTTGGACTGTATGACCTTATATTCGCATGTCTCCGGATCTATAACAACCCTGCAGTTGTCCGATGTGCCGAAATGATTCTTGCACGCCGTCATCAGAGAATTCTCAATCGCCTCGAGAAGCGCTTCCTTTGAGATGTTCTTCTCTTTTCCAAGGGCCGTTATCGCCTCCAAGAGTTCCTTGTTCATGTTCGTAACCTCCGCTGCTGTATATATGTATATATGATGCTGTCCCATGCTTGACGCACACCTGCTGCCTGTATCGGGCTGATCCTCTCTGCAGATCGTGCCGTTTTCGTCTCTCTCGAGCCCGTCGGCATAAGCACTATTGCTGCTCATACCGGCCTGGGGCTCACCGCCGCTCACTGCGGCTGTTCGCTCTCGCTGCCTTTCGTATCGGCTCCGGCCTCGCTGCTGTCTTCGGCTCCGGCCTCGCTGCTGTCCTCGTCTCCGGCCTCGCTGCTGTCGCCGTCTCCGGGCTCACCATCTTCCCCGCTGTACTCATCCAGATATCCCGGAGAGCACACCTCGAGAGTATATGCCTGAGGTATGAAATCCGCCTTGTCCAGAAGCTTGTTCAGCGGCCTTGTGATCTGTGCCAGATCCTCGGCTCCGATGCCGCCCTCGCGATCATTGTCACAGTATACCCGCAGATAGTAGTTATTGTCCTCTTCCACGAATTCAACCTTCAGCACTGTGAATCTGAGCTTGTTCCTTGTCTTTACCTGCTCCAGAAGCTCCTGTGTCCTTTGCACATACTGCTCCGCCGTTCTCCGGCTCAGCTCTGCCTTATCTGATGCTCCCATTCCCTATCCTTGCCGAAAAAACAGGTGGACCTTTCGGCCCACCTGAAACTTAACAATCACAACATCTGCGATACTACCATATTTCTCATGCATTTGCAACAGGCAGATTTTTTCTCCATTTGCCCTTCTTGAACATAAAAACCGTGATCGTCATGCCCACCGTCCACGCTACCAGCATGGAGAACGGTATCGATCTGTAGTCTCCTGTAGGCAGCTCCGGTGTCCTTGACATCGCGCGGAACAGATATGCCAGCGGCACGCGGATGACTATCGTCTGCAGCATGGATATCCACATCGGCGTCAGCGTGTCTCCGGCGCCTCTCATGATGCCTGTAAGCGTCTGGTTTGCTGCAACCGCTATATATCCCAGCGCCAGTATCCTAAGGAACGAACGCACATACAGCGCGGTTGACTCATTGTCAGTGAAGATAAATGCAAGCTGCTTTCCGAACAGCACCATGACAGCACTCAAAGTTCCTGCCACAGTCAGAGCCAGCGCAAGTCCCGACTTGTATCCGTTGTGGATTCTGTCGATCTTTCTTGCCCCGAGATTCTGTCCGGTAAATGTCGTCATCGCTATTCCGAATGAGAAGTTCGGCATCATGACATATCCGTCTATTCTCATGACGATAACATTGGCCGCTATGATCGCGGTTCCGAAGCTGTTTGTCAGAGACTGAACCACTATGGATGCCATGGCTATGATCGCCTGTGAGGCTCCGGACGGAAGCCCCAGCTTTATCAGCTTGGTCATGCATTCCTTATTCGGTATGAACATCTTTCTGCTTATGTTGATCTTGTCCTTCATGGACATGATCTTTGCAACACATCCGATGCATGAGATGTACTGCGCCATGATGGTGGCCCATGCGGTTCCGGCTACGCCCATATCAAGCACCGCCACAAAGTATATATCCGCAAATATGTTTACGGTTGCCGCTATACACAGATAGATAAGAGCCGTCACCGAATCTCCCAGACCTCTCAGTATACCTGCCGATATATTGTAGATGCCCTGAGCTCCGGCTCCGAGGAATATGATAACCAGATATGTTTTGGTGTCGTTGAATATCTCATCCGGGGTGTTGACAGCCCGCAGAAATGTAGGTGTAGCCGCTATTCCTACAACCATCACCACAAATGCGGCTATGATCGACATGGTCAGCGAGTTTCCGATGGTTGTGTTGAGCGCATCCTTGTCTCTCGCGCCGAAATACTGAGCTACCATGATGGACGTGCCCGATGATATTCCGACAAACAGAATGATCATGATGTTGACCAGCGGTCCGCTGTTGCCGACCGCCGCCAGCGCAGCATCTCCGATATACTTACCGGCCACGATCGAATCAACTGTGTTGTACAGCTGCTGAACGAAGTTTGTCATGAGCAGAGGAATCGAAAACCATATCAGCTGTGATGTGATATTGCCCTCCGTCATGTCCTTCGGAGCTGTCAGTTTCTTAAAAAAATCTCCCATATATTCTTACTTCCTCCTTAATACGCACAGAAGAGTATACATTTCGTCCGCGTTCATTGTCTATACAAATTTGGTTACAGTGTTGTGGGAGTGCAAAGCACGGAACAATCCGAGTAACCGGATTCATTGCCAAAATATCCATGGCGAACCTGCACTGATTGCTCTGTGCATGCGCATTCGTGTATGCGCATCCGCGATCCTGCATCAATTCATATTTCCCCGGACTCGGAGTCCTGCCAGAACTGTGCGATTCTTCCTCTTACTCCGTCTGCCGTTATCCTTGCACAGTCGCTCCACTCACGCGGAAAGACGCTCCGATATTCTCTGTACGCGAAGCGCTCATCCATCAGCAGGATGATTCCTCTGTCCGTTTCCTTTCGGATCACCCTTCCGGCTGCCTGCATCACCTTGTTCATGCCCGGATACAGATATGCATATGCAAACCCGTCCTTTCCCTTTGAATCAAAGTAATCTCTGGCTATCTCCGACTCCGGATTGATCATAGGAAGCCCTGTTCCCACGATAAATGCCCCGATCAGCCGCTCGTCAGCCAGATCTATGCCCTCGGCAAATATTCCCCCCAGCACGCACATTCCCAGCAGCGGGCCCTCATGATCTCTTTCGTATTCGGCAAGAAATGCGGCCCTGTCGCCCTCTGACATCCCGGACTCCTGCACCAGCATCGTCATTCCCATGTTCCGGCTGTCGGCCAGCGCCTCTGCCAGAGCGCATACTCTGCTCATAAACTCATATGACGGGAAAAATGCCATATAGTTGCCTTTTCGGGCGGAGACCGCATCTATTATGTATCCGGCTATCCGCTCGTATTCGCTTTGCCCTCTGCGCGTATATTTGGTGCTTACATCCGATGCCATCAGCAGCAGCCGCTGTGACTGTCTGAAGACGGTCTGCGCATAGACGGCATATTCCTCGAGATTCCCTGTCAAAAGTTCCTTGTAATAGTTCACCGGCAGCAATGTCGCCGAGAAAAAAACCGCACTGCGGCAGCTCTGAAGGCATGTTTTCAGATTCTCTGACGGATCCACGCACAGAAGCCGCACCTCGAAACTGCCGTCCTTGCGTATTCTTGCATAGTACTTGTATCCCGAGGTTCCCTCGTACCATGTATCCGCAAAGGTTCTGACCATAAAGTAAAATGCAAGCACATCCTTTCTTGTATCGAAGAATTTGTGCTTTTCAAGCAGCTTTGAAAGCTCGAAGGTCAGTACATTTACTGTAGATGCAAGCTCCTCCATCTCACCTTTGGCGGGAAGTATATAGTCGGCATCGCACATTCTTTTCATGGCCAGCAGCTGCCTGTTCAGCTTTGTCAGATACGATGTCAGCCGCTTGCTCATACCCTTTGTATTGCGTGAGCATTCGAGCACATCCTCCTTGATTATGGACGCGCTGTACATGCCGCAGGCTCTTGAAACCAGATTATGTGCCTCGTCTATCAGGAATACATAATCCTGCCCCGGCTCGTCCTCCCCGAAATAGCGTTTGAGTCTGACCCTCGGATCAAAGGCATAGTTGTAGTCTCCGATGATGACATCGCACCAGTTGCTGATATCCAGAGAATACTCATACGGACACACTCTGTGCTTTTCGGCATATTCCGCTATGATTTCCCGCGTGATCACACGCTCATGCGTCAGTATGTCGTATACTGCGTCATTGATTCTGTCAAAATGTCCATCTGCATATTTGCATGCGTCCGGGTTGCAGGAAAATACCTCATTGATGCATGACCTTTCCTTGGCGGTAATATGCACGCTCCGGCATTCCAGCCCCCTTTCGCAAAGCAGCTGCATCGTGCTCACGGCTACCGATGCAGTCATGGTCTTGGCGGTCAGATAAAATATCCTGTCCGTCAGCCCGGTTCCCACGGATCGTATGGCCGGATACAGAACCGACAGCGTCTTGCCTGCTCCGGTAGGCGCCTGAATGAAAAGATTCCTTCGCCTTTGAATGACGCGGTACACATCGCCGGCCAGCTCTTTCTGACCTTCACGATACTGAAACGGGAAGTCCAGATGCGATATGGTTTCCTCTCTTTTCCGGGCATGCTCCGCAGCCATACGGCACCATATCATATACCTCGCGACGAGCTGTTCAAACCATTCTCTCAGCTCCTCATAGCTGTACACATACAGGAATCTCCTGATCTCCTCCGTCTCCGCATTGCAGTATGTGACCTGAACGGCTATCTCCCCGGGGCGGCTTCCCGCAAGCTCCTTCATGTACATCGCCGCATAGCACCGCCCCTGCGCCAGATGCAGCTCCCGGGGTCTCTCATAGTATGTCAGATTGTCATATGTGCTCTTTATCTCATCTATCACATGCTCCGGGCCGTCATATCCCTTATCAGGCTTTCTCTGCCATACTCCGTCTGCTCTGCCCTCCACGGTCAAACTGATCCCGTCCTGCTCGAATATCTCCCGAAATGTGACCTCCGCATGATATCCCGCCGGCATGCGCTTCTGAATCATCTTGTGTATGCGCTGCCCCTCCTGCATGCTGTCGGGATCGGCGCCTCCTTGCTTTCTGTCGTCTATATCTCCGCCTCGGAGGATGAACTCCACCAGATTTCTGACCGAGATTCTCATTCGGGATACACTCATCTTTTTGACCTTTTGAAGCTATCGTGTTATAAAAGTCCGGTATACATTTGTCAGGCTTTGCAGATTAGATGGGAGAATGCGCTATGCTGATCGTCACATCAAGGGATCTGAGCAATATCCAGAAGCAGGAGATTTCATCCATACTCGCAGAATGTGCCGCACAGGAAAGCACAGCCCTTACCTATCCTCTGGATGATGATGACACTCTTCACATCATCGGCTATGATACGGACGGCAGACCCGTATCGGTCATCGGGCTGTATCACATAAGCGAATACTCCTACGAGGGAACGGCATTTACCGTTCCGGATCAGCGCCGGAGCGGATATTTCAGAGCTCTGCTGAAAAAGGCAGCCCGACTGCTCTATGCTCTGCATCATCGTACCGTCACCGTGTCCTGGGTTACTGATGAGGACAGTCTCACAGCGGGACGAGTTGCGCGGCATATCCGTGCGCGCCGTAAAAATATAGAGCTTTCCATGCTTCTTGTCATGGATAATGAATACTACGCAGACCGTCTGTCAGGGCTTGCGCCCAATGAATTCCGTCTCATTCCCATGTCACCTTCGTCCGTGATGTACAGGGTTCTTCAGGCCGGACAGCCTCTGGCCTCATTCTCTCTGCTCCGCTACGACAGCAGAAGAGAAGCCTTTTTGTATTCCTTTGATGTAGATAAAAATCTGCGCGGACACGGTGTGGGCTCGCGTATATTTCCCCATATTTTAAGATATATCTATGAGTCCGGCTATACCCGTGTATCTCTGCAGGTTTCAGAGTCAAATAAAGCCGCATGCCGGATATACCGGCATGCGGGATTTCGTAATGTCACCCGGCTCGGGTACTATATCATGAAGCTCGGCTGAGTTCGGGTCTGCCTTACATACCCAGTATTTCTGCGGCCTCCTCCATACACTCCGTATCCGTAAGCTCTACCTCTCCGCGGTCCACGGCTGCGGCTATCTCCGGATTGATCGGAACCTTCGCCAGCACCGGAAAGCCGTGAGCAGCAGCGATCTCGTCGATATGGCTCTCTCCGAATATGTGATGACGCTTCCCGCAGTCAGGACACTCAAAGTAGCTCATATTCTCTACTATCCCCATGATCCTGATATTCATCTTCTGCGCCATATTCACGGCCTTCTCCACTATCATCTCCACAAGCTCCTGCGGACTTGTGACTATGATGATGCCGTCCACCGGAAGCGACTGGAATACCGTCAGCGGGACATCTCCTGTGCCCGGAGGCATATCGACAAACATATAGTCTATATCATCCCACAACGCATCCGTCCAGAACTGCTTTACAACCCCGGCGATGACCGGTCCTCTCCAGATGACCGGATCGGTGTCATTGGCCAGAAGCAGATTCGTGCTCATGACCTCTATACCCGTCCGCGATACCGCCGGAAGCATGAGCTGATCCTCTGTCAGACCTACCTTTGCATCTATGCCGAAGGCTCTCGGTATAGACGGTCCCGTGATATCCGCATCAAGTATGGCAGTTCTGTAGCCCTTGCTCATAGCCTTCACTGCGAGCATGGATGTGACAAGCGACTTTCCTACACCGCCTTTTCCGCTGACGACCGCATACAGATGCTTTACGCTGCTTTTGGGATTCAGCGATGCCAGCATGCTCTCGTCCTTTGAGTCCTTAACCGAGCATGATGAACCGCAGGTATTGCAATTGTGTGTACACTCACTCATGATAATCTCCGTTCCTCCGTCTCGAGCGACGGCTCTTATATCGGCAGCTCCTGCTCTGCCGGTATTGTATGTTTTATGCAACGGGATTCAATCCCAAAGCTCTCCCCTCTATGAGCTCCGGAATCGAACACCCGATGTTTTCTCTATATCCTTTTCTGCATGGAAAACGAGCATCCGCAATAGTTCTGTCTGTACAGCCCGTACTGCTTTGACAGCTCTACCGAGCGCTTGTATCCGTTCTTTTTCTTGAAATCCGACGGGAGATACTCCACACCGTACTTATGTCCCGCCGCCTCTCCTATGGCACATATCTTTGAGGCATCCTTGAGCGGACTGATGCTCAGCGAGGTGGTAAAGTAATCTGCCTTCATCTCTGCCGCGGCTCTGGCCGCCTCCTCAAGCCGCATTCTGTAGCATATCATGCATCTGGCGCCGCCCTCGGGGTCATACTCATGACCCTCAACCAATCTGTGATACTCCTCGGGATCGTATACTCCCTCCAGCATGGCCACAGGCGGAATCGGATGCAGCTCATTCAGAAATCTTCTTTCCTCTTCTCTTCTTTTTATATATTCATCCCTGTCATCTATATTGGAATTGGCGAAGAATACCGTGATATCAAAGTGCTCATTGAGATATTCAATACAATATGATGAGCACGGCGCGCAGCAGACATGTAAAAGAAGCTTCGGACGTATGCCCGAAGCCTCCGACTTATTTATGATCTGCTCAAGCTCCTTTTGAAGATTGCGCGGGCGATCAACGCTGTTCAAGCTTCTGCCTCCCAGCAGCCATCATGCAGGCTGCATGTCATCAATCCAGAAAATCCCGTATTCGCTTGCTTCTGACAGGATTTTTCAGCTTTCTCAGAGCCTTGGCCTCTATCTGACGGATCCTCTCTCTCGTAACCTTGAACTCCTTGCCCACCTCTTCCAGTGTTCTCGGATGTCCGTCCTCGAGTCCGAATCTGAGTACTATGACCTGTCTCTCTCTCTCCTTGAGATCACCCAAAAGCGCATCTATATGCTCTCTGAGCATCACGGCTTCCACATTGGTCTCAGGAGATACCGTATTGGTATCAGCCACGAAATCTCCGAGATTGGAGTCGTCCTCCTCACCTATGGGGGTCTCTAGCGAAGCCGGCTCTCTTGCTATCTGCATGACCTCCATGACCTTTTCCTCTGTCATGCCCAATGCCTCCGCCAGCTGCGGTATACTCGGCTCGCATCCAAGCTCCAGTGTCAGCTTTCTCTGCATCTTGCTCATCTTGTTGATGGTCTCAACCATATGAACAGGTACCCTGATCGTTCTGGCCTGATCCGCCAGAGCTCTGGTCACCGACTGGCGTATCCACCATGTGGCATATGTGCTCAGTTTGAAGCCCTTTGTATAGTCAAACTTCTCAACACCCTTTATCAGACCCAGATTGCCCTCCTGAACCAGATCCAGAAAGCTCATTCCGCGTCCTGTATATCTCTTGGCAATGCTCACCACCAGACGCAGATTTGCCTCTATGAGCTTTGCCTTCGCAGACTCATCTCCCGCCGATTTTCTCTTTGCCAGATCAAGCTCCTGCTCGGCAGTGAGAAGCGGCACGGTTCCGATCTCCTTCAGATACATCCTTACGGGATCCTCGGTTCCGACTCCCTCCATGATATCTATGGCAGAGAGATCTATCTCCTCGACATCCTCCTTAAGGATCTGCTCGTCGATATCTTCGTCATCCGCCTCAAGATCTATCTCCCTGAAGTCTGACGGCATATCCTGCTCTGATACAGGCGGTTCTACCACCTCTATGTCATGATCCTCAAGATATCTGTATATCTGCTCTATATCACTGTCCTTGAGCAGATCCTCTGCGAAGAAATCATTGATGAAATCCACACCGATGCTTGCATCCTGTCCCTTGGTCTGTTCTATGGTTCTTTGAAGCAGCTCAAGCTTTTGGATGAACTCGTCCGGTGTCAATGCTTTCTTTTGCGCATCATTTGTCTGCTCAGCAGGGGCATCAGAGCTTTCGGCGGCCTTCGGAGCTTCCGTGCGCACCTTCGCTCTCGGCGCTCTGTTCCTTACTGCTCTTGTACCTGTCGATGGCCGTACATCAGCAGGCCTCTCGGCAGACGACTCCTCCGTCTCAGACTCCTTTGCCTCTGCAGCCTGCTCCGCGGGCTTATCCGCCTTTGGCCCGTTCTTGTCATCTGCAGGAACATCTTCCTTCTGCGACTCATCCGTCTTGGTCTTGGATGATCCGGTTCCGGATGCTTTCGGCTTCGCGGGCTTTTCTGTCTTTTGGGGCTTTTCTGTCTTTTGAGACTTTTTTGCTTTCACGGTCTTTGCCGGTTTCTCTTCTTCGCCAACCTCCGTCGCCTTTCCGGCGGGAGTCTGTGCCTTTCCTGTACGCTTCGGCTTGGCCGTATCTCCGGCCTTTGCTGATTCTGATCCTTCTGCGGCTGCTTTCTTCTTTTTGTCATCCGACACACCGGCCGCTGCGGTCTTTTTCACGGTCTTTTTCGCCTTCGAGGTCTTCTTGTCCGTGTCATCCGCAGTCTGCGCCTGCTCATTTTCTGCAGTCAGTCCGTCTTTCAGAATCTCATCTTCCGTCTGCGTTTTTTTGATGGTTTTCTTAGCCAAAACGGCACCCCACCTTTCTGATCTTATAGATCCTTATCAATTGGCGATAATCAGAGTTAATATAACATATCGATTTCTCCTGCGTCAAGAATCGCGGCCTTCCCGTCATCCCATACAACACGCAGCCTTCCTTCACTGTCCGTGCCATACGCTGTTCCTGTCTTCTTGCCGGAAGGATTGATATGATCCGTCAATAGAATCCTCCCTTCCCGGTTGATGCAGTATCTGTCATATTCCGCCTTCAGGGCGCCCCAGCCCTCATCTCTCAGGATGTCAAGCAATACAAGCAGCTGAGCTGTTACAGCTCCTGCCAGTCGTGTCCTGTCTGCGTATCCGCCCGTGCACAAATCAACCGAGGAGGCTCTGTCTGCCAGCTCATCCGGAAAACATGCGTTGTGTACATTTATTCCTATACCGCATATCGCCATATCGCAGGACATAGAGCATAGTATGCCGCACAGCTTTCTGTATCCCGAACCCTCCGCGCTTTTTACCATTATATCGTTTGGCCATTTTATGCCGGAGTCAAGATCCGCGACCTCCTTAAGCGCCCGTCTCACGGCGATGCCTGCAGTCAGTGTGATCTGCGGTATCCTGCTCATCTCCATTCGCGGATCGATGATCAGACTCATGGAGATGCCCTCGCCCGGCTGTGCCTTCCAGCTGTGCCCCAGACGCCCTCGTCCGGCCGTCTGGTCATTTGCCAGAACCAGGATATCACCCTCCTTTGAGCATTGCCTCTTTATGTATTCGCCGGCCCATACATTCGTCGATCCCGTCTGTTCCAGATAGATCACCTTGAGATCATGTCCGCTTTTTTCCCTGACAGTACTTTTCAGTTCCTCTATGTCATAGCTGTCCGTCATCATCGCACTCCCGTCCTGCTCCGGCGCTGTCATGGCCGCACTCCTGCCCTGCTCCGGCGCTGTCATGGCCGCATCTTCGTGGTTTCTCCGCTCTGCTTTAAGAGATCGAATCCGGATTTAATCCTATCTGAGACATATGTATGTCACCACCGTCATAGCCGACATGGCTCCTGCGCCTGCCGCAGCCGCAAGTACGCCGTTCCAGTTCTTCTTGCCCCTTGGCATGTTTTTTATCAGATCCGCTCCGTGCGCAGCGCACATCACAGCCGCCATGGCAAAGAGCGCCGGGATCAGAATGCTTCGCCACGCGCTCATCAGCCATGCAGCGATCCCAAGGCATATAACCGCAATCCCCGCTGCTGCATATACAATATCCAGGATCAGCTGCACGCCTGCATATCTTCTCTCTCTATCATCCATCTCTTTGCCCTCTGCCGACTTGCCGTACGCGCTCATGTCTGCCTGCTTCGTCTGTGCCCGTCTGCATTCTCTTATGTCCGTCCGCTACGCCTGTACTTATTCTCATCCGCTCATGCCGGTCCGGCTCACCGCGCCTATCTGCACCTGCGCTGTCTCGCCGCCTCAAACATCAATACCGATGCGGCGACAGACGCGTTCAGCGACTCTACTCTGCCCAGCATCGGAATGCGTATATATGTGTCCGCCAGCGCCGCAGCCTCGTCAGACAGCCCTGCCGACTCATTGCCTATGAGAAATGCACTCGCCCCGGTATAGTCCTCGCAGTCATACGGCCTCTCGCCTCCCAGATGCGCCGCATATATCCGCACGCCTTTCTCCCTCAGATGCGCAGCAGTCTGCGCGAGATCCTCCGTATACATGAATGGCACACGCAGGATCGCTCCCATCGTCGAGCGAACCACCTTCGGACTGTATATATCGACCGTTCCGCGATCCATGATGACTGCAAAGCCCGCAGCCTCCGCGCTTCTGATGATAGTTCCCAGATTGCCCGGATCCTGCAGCCTCTCCGTTATCACATACGCATCTGCAGCCGCACACACATCCTCCGGCTCCCTCATCCGTACCTGAGCCATTATTGCCTGCGGTGTCTTTGTGTCGCTGATTTTGGCAAATATATCATCCTCCACGATGTACGCCTCATGCTTTTCTATCTCTTCACGAAGCTCCTCCGGTGCGGCTCTCCACAGCGACTCCCCCGCAAATACCCTTGTTATCATCTCCGGCGGGATCTCGGCAAATATCTTCGGTCCCTCCGCGATGAACTCTCTCCGGTCTCTGCGCTGTGACGCTTTCTTCAGCAGCGCAGCCGCCTCTTTTATCTTCTTGTTGGAAAACGATGTGATTCTGTCCATTTCGACGCTCTCCGGGCGTACTATAAACCAGGAGGAGGCGGTGCCTCCTCCTGCTGCTTTCATTTCTTTCTTCTGCTTCCGGTCTTTTTGTCCGCGGCTTTTCCGGAGCCGGCGTCCTCAGCCTTAACCGAAGCTGCCTGTGATTGCGGCTCCGGCTTTCCGGTCTGTGCCCGATCGGCTGCCTTCACCGCATCAGCCTGTGCTCCGGCCACATCCATATCAGCTATCAGCTTCTTGATGCTTTCTATCTTGGTGCAGATGCACAGAAGCTCCGCTGCCTTCTCCAGCTCTTCCATGGCCGGAAATGACGGCGCTATCCTGATGTTTCTGTCTCTCGGATCCTTGCCTCCCGGATATGTGGCTCCTGCAGAGGTGAGCACAACTCCCGCCTTCTTGCATCTTGAAACCACGGCCTTTGCGCATCCGTCCATAGTATCAAATGATATGAAATATCCGCCCTTCGGCTTCGTCCATGTGGCTATGTCGCATCCGCCCAGATCTCTCTCCAGTATATTCTCTACCATCTCGAACTTGGGACGCAGGATATCCGCGTGCTTTTCCATATGCACGATGATTCCGTGGATATCGCCGAAGAATCTCACATGCCTCAGCTGATTCATCTTATCATACCCGATGGTCTGTATCTTGATCTGACTCACGATATCCCTCAGATTGTTCGGAGATGTAGCCAGCGCCGCTATGCCCGCACCCGGAAATGTTATCTTGGATGTAGAAGCGAATTTATACGCAAGATCCGGATTGCCCGCTCTCTTACACTCAGCCAGTATCTCGATCAGATGATCCTGATCATGATCATAGAGGTGATGCACCGTATATGCATTATCCCACATGATCCTGAAATCCTGCGCTGCGGGTTTGAGTCTTGCAAATCTGCGCACTGTCTCGTCAGAGTATGAATTGCCCGTCGGGTTGGAGTATTTCGGCGTACACCAGATGCCCTTTATGGACGCATCATGCGACACCAGATCCTCTACCATATCCATATCCGGACCGGTGGGCGTCATAGGCACGCATATATTCTCTATTCCGAAATATTCCGTTATGGCAAAATGCCTGTCATATCCGGGAACTACGCATATGAACTTCACTTTGTCCAGCTTGCACCACGGAGTATTGCCCATGACTCCGTGCGTCATGCAGCGCGAGATGGTATCGAACATGACATTCAGAGACGAGTTCCCGTAGATGATCACATCCTCCTCGGGAACCTCCATCATATCGGCCATCAGCTCCTTCATCTCCTGGATGCCCGTCAGTCCTCCGTAGTTACGGCAGTCCGTACCGTCGGCGCAGATCAGATCCGCGTCGCTTGTCAGCGCATCGAGCAGTGTCTTGGAAAGATCCAGCTGCTCCTTGCACGGCTTGCCGCGGCTCATATCCAGATGTGTGTCTCTGCCGATATACTCGTTGTATACGGCCTTCACCGCCGCATATTCCTGCTGCAGCTCCTCTTTTGTCATCTCCCTATAAGATTTCATTGATCATCTCTCCTATCGATGCTACTCCGATGCACTTAATACTATCATCTGAGCCCAGTTTTGCAATAGACGATTTTGGAAGTATGCATCTCTCAAAACCGAGCCTCGCAGCCTCCCTGACTCTTTGGGCAGCCATTGATACGGATCGTATCTCTCCGGAGAGCCCTACCTCCCCGAATATTATGGTCTTTTCATCTATCGGCTTATCCTTGACGCTTGACACTATTGCGGCAAGTATCGCCAGATCCAGAGCCGGCTCGTTCATCCTGACGCCTCCGGCTATATTTACATATGCATCATACTCCGACATGGGGATGCGGCATCTCTTCTGCAGCACCGCCATCAGAAGATTCACTCTGTTGTAATCGGTTCCGACCGCCGTGCGCCGCGGGATACCGAAGCTTGTCTTGTTCACCAGTGCCTGAACCTCCAGCAGAAGCGGCCTCGTGCCCTCCATAGAGCAGCTGACTACGGCTCCGCTCGAGTGCTCGGGGCGCTCCGAAAGCAGATATTCCGATGGATTGGGCACCTGCGCAAGACCCTCCTGCGCCATCTCGAATACCCCGATCTCATTGGTTGAGCCGAAGCGGTTCTTCACCGCCCGAAGTATGCGGTATGCCGCGTTTCTGTCTCCCTCAAAGTAGAGCACGGTGTCAACCATATGCTCCAGAACTCTGGGTCCCGCAACCTGTCCCTCCTTCGTCACATGACCGACTATAAATGTCGCTATTCCGTAGCCCTTGGCTGTCTGCATGAGAAGATTGGTCACCTCCCGCACCTGACTCACGCTTCCGGCTGCGGACGCCACCGCCTCGCAGTACATTGTCTGTATGGAGTCAATGACCATCACATCGGGCTTATCCTCCTGTGCCAGAGGAACTATCGTCTCCATATTTGTCTCGCACAGAAAGCGCAGCTCTCCGTCTATATGGCCTATGCGTGACGCCCGCATCTTGATCTGCTTGAGCGATTCCTCTCCCGATATATACAAAACCCGCTTGCCGTCGGCCGCAAGATTGCGGCATACCTGAAGCAGAAGCGTCGACTTGCCTATACCCGGATCTCCTCCGACCAGTATCATGGAACCAGCCACTATACCGCCCCCGAGCACTCTGTCCAGCTCCGTAAAGCCGGTATGATATCTGTCCTTATCATCAAGCGAGATATCCTTGAGATATGACGGCTTGGCCTCCGGCCTTCCCCTTCTTACATTCAAAGAGCCGACGGCCTTGGCCGTCGGTTCCTCTACCATACTGTTCCATGCCTTGCAGGCGGGGCACTGCCCCATCCACTTGGCCGATTCATATCCGCATTCTTTGCAGAAAAAAGCACTTGATTGAGCCTTCGCCATATATCTCCCGGTGCGGTCAAACCGCTTTTCGCTTTTCGCTTTTTGCCTTTTACTTTTGCTGTATTATACAGGCTCCGCTGCAAATGTCAGCTCACGCTTTCCGTCCTCTCCGCTTGCGCAGCCTACATGCACTCTCATGTCGCTGCCTATGGTGCCGGCCAGAACCTCCTCGGCCAGACGATCCTCTATGCGGTTTTGAAGCACTCTCTTGAGCGGTCTGGCTCCGTATTTCGGATCATACCCCTCCTCAATCAGAAGCTCCTGTGCCTCGGAATCCAGATCCAGTGTGATATTCATCTGATCCTTTGTCTGAGCATTGATCTGGTCAAGCATGATGTCAAGTATGGACTTCATATTATCCTTGTTGAGCTGTCTGAATACGATGATTTCATCTATTCTGTTGAGAAATTCCGGCTTGAACAGGCGTCTTACCTCGTCCATCACGCCATTCTTCATATGCTCATAGTCGGTCTTCTCGTCACTCTGCGACGCAAAACCCAGCGTCTTGGGAGAAACTATCCGCTCTGCTCCCGCATTGCTCGTCATGATGATGATAGTATTCTTAAAGTCAACCTTGCGCCCCTGAGCGTCCGTGATATGCCCGTCATCAAGCATCTGCAGCAGTATATTAAACACATCCGGATGAGCCTTTTCTATCTCATCAAACAGCACCACTGAATACGGATTGCGCCTTACCTTCTCGGAGAGCTGTCCTCCCTCCTCATATCCCACATATCCGGGAGGAGATCCTACGATCTTGGACACGCTGTGCTTCTCCATGTATTCGGACATGTCTACGCGAATAAGTGACTGCTCCGTTCCGAATACAGCCTCGGCGAGAGCCTTGCACAGCTCGGTCTTGCCCACTCCCGTTGGCCCCAGGAAGAGAAATGATCCGATGGGACGCTTTGGATTCTTAAATCCTACGCGGCCCCGTCTGATAGCCTTCGCGACGGCCGTCACAGCCTCGTCCTGGCTTATAACACGCTGATGAAGCACATTTTCCAGATTTCTGAGCCGCTCCGCATCGCCCTGTGCCAGCCGTTTGACCGGAATCTTCGTCCACGCCGCTACCACCTCGGCTATATCATCCTCCGTCACGGTCAGCTTTCTGTCGTTCTTCTGCTTCTCCCATCTTTCTCTTGCCTTGTTCAGCTTCTCTCTGACAGCAGCCTGCTTCTTCTTTATCTCGCCTGCCTTTTCATACTCCTCGCTCCTTATGGCACGCTCCTTTTTCTCCTCCAAAGCCGCTATCTGCGCCGACAGCTTCTTCACATCCTCAGGCTCGGTATAGTTGGCGAGTCTTATACGGGAGGCAGCCTCGTCCACCAGATCTATCGCCTTGTCCGGCAGAAATCTGTCGCTGATGTATCTTGCGGACAGTCTCGTCGCCGCCCTGAGCGCATCGTCTGATATGGTCACTCTGTGGTGCTCCTCGTATCTGGGACGCAAGCCCTTAAGTATTTCATAGGTTTCATCCTCCGATGGTTCCTCGACCATAACCGGCTGAAATCTCCTCTCAAGAGCCGCATCCTTCTCTATATGCTTTCTGTATTCATCTATCGTCGTAGCGCCTATCACCTGAATCTCTCCGCGTGACAGAGCCGGCTTCATGATATTGGACGCGTCCAGCGAGCCCTCCGCGCCGCCTGCGCCTATTATGGTATGTATCTCGTCTATGAACAGAAGCACATTGCCCGAGGCTGACACCTCTGCCATGACTCTCTTTATCCGCTCCTCGAACTCCCCTCTGTATTTGGAGCCTGCCACCATCGCGGAAAGATCCAGACTCACCAGGCGCTTTCCGAGCAATGTCTCCGGCACCGCACCGCTTTCAATCATCTGAGCCAGACCCTCGACCACGGCCGTCTTGCCTACTCCGGGCTCACCTATGAGGCACGGGTTGTTCTTCGTCCTTCTTGACAGGATCTGCATCACCCTCTGCATCTCATTTTTTCTTCCCACAACCGGATCCAGTCTGCCTTCTGCGGCAGCCTTAGTGAGATCTCTCGAATACTGATCGAGCACAGGTGTCTGTGCCGCTGCCCCCTTGGCAACCGCCGGATCGTCCTTGGCCTTCGTCACATCCTCTCCCATAGCCCCGAGTATGTCGACATATATCTTCTGCACATTGATATTCATGGTGTGCAGAAGCTTGCTTGCCACGCATCCGTTCTCGCGTATGATCGCTATGAGTATATGCTCGGTTCCGATCAGCGGCGACTTGAATCTCACGGCCTCTCTGTAGCTGCTCTCCAGAACCTTCTTGGCCATGGGTGTATACAGCTGGCTGTCCTCTACCGCCACGTCCACATTCGGTGATATGAGCTGATCGATGAGATCAACTATCTTATCCTGTGTCACACCGTTTGCACCCAGTACCTGCGCGGCCACTCCCGAGCCCTCCTGCAGCAGTCCCAGCAGCAGATGCTCCGTTCCTACATATGTATGCTTGAGATTATGAGCAGCCTGCAGCGCCAGGTTTATGGCCTCCTTCGCCTGCCCCGTAAATCTGTCTGCCATGTCAGTCCTCCTTGATGCGGGGAAGTTCCCGCCTTATATATTCTGCTCTGACCATATCCAGTTCCTCATCCGTAAGCGGCCTGTCGGCATTGCTTGTCAGGTTGAACGGCTGGATGCACAGCATGAGCTTGTAGATGCTGCACGGCTCCTGCGTATGTATAAGCTCGTCACTGATCGCTGCTCTCAGATGCGACAGATATATCATCGCCTCACGCACCGACAGCTTTCTCGCATATCTGAGCACACCGTAGGACTTATAAGCCTCGTCGAGCCTTATATTCCTTGAAGACTTCAGCGATGCGTCTCTTACCTGTATCTCCTTGGCATTGAGCTGCCCGGCCACACGCTTGACGCTTGCTATGATATCCTGCTCGCTCAGCCCCAGTGTCTTTGTGTTGGAGATATCATAGAGGTCTCCGAAATTGTCGTCATTCTTGCCGTATACGCCGCGGATATTGACGCCCAGCCTGTTCATCCCCTCTATGAGCTGAGAGAAATTGCTCTGCTTGGACAGCATCGGAAGATGAACCACAGCATTTGCCCGCATCCCTGTTCCGACGTTTGTGGGAAATGTAGTCATATATCCGTATTTTCCGCTGTATGCATAGTCAAACTTTGCGGATATATAGTCGTCCAGCTTATTTGCTCTTGGCCACAGCTCATCCAGACACATCCCCGCATTCAGAAGCTGCATCCTGATATGATCCTCTCCGTTCAGTATCAGGCTCACATCCTCATCATCAGAGACTATGGCTGCACAGGAGTCCTTCTTTGACGCGATATTCATATTGAATATCCTGCGCTCCCGCATAGCCATACGTTTTGTCTCTTCGATCTGATCCAGGGAGTATATCTCCATATGCTCTCCTGTCGCATCCGAGATATCCGACAGATTGTACAGCAACTTTCCTACAAGCTCAGCCGACTTAAAGGTATCCAGCTTCCACGGAAAGGCATATTCCCTCAGATTTCTGACCAGACGGATCCTGCTGCTTATGTAATTGTCCGCGTAGGACTGACCCACCTTGTCAAACCATTTAAGCATCTTTATTTCCCGTCCTCTTGCCCGCGGCTTTCCGCTTTGCTGCATCCCTGCCCTGAGCTGTATTTTTCTTTTGAGCTGCGTTCTTCTCTGTAGCAGCATCTGTCTTTTGAGCCGCGTTGTCCTTGCAGGCTGCATCACCGCTCTTTGCCGCCTTTATCTTTTTAGCTGTACTTTCCCTTTTAGCTGTACTTTCTCTTTTAGATGCATTTTCCTCTTTGCCGGTATCTTCCTTTTTCCTTGATGTCCTTTTCTTCATTTTGGAGCCGGCCGTCTCTCCTTCTGAGTCCGGTGTCTGATCCTCAAGCGCATGGATCTGATCCCTGTACGCCGCTGCCTCCTCATACTCCTCATTGGCGAGGGCAACCCTCAGCAGACGCTTCAGCTCCATCAGCTTCTCTGTCTTCTCCGTGCTCATCTCCACAGGCTCTGTATCCCTGGCTATATCAGTTTTCACCGTATCCTCAAGCTGATCTGCCCTCATATCCGCAGGATGCTTTCCCTTGTGCTGATCGCTTCCCTGCAGCTGCTTTATAGTATCATTTATAAGCAGATCAAAGACCTCATAGCAGTCCGGGCAGCCGAACTTCGAACCCGATGCCACATCAGAATATTTGGTATGGCATGTAGGACATTCGATACCCATATATTCCGTCATATCTTCATCAGCCGATGTCTGCATCGAGAGCAGACCTGCCAGCATCTTTGCTATAGGAAAGTCCTCCAGAAGCGGGTTGTTCGGGATATTCAGTGAGCTCGCACACTTCATGCAATAGTGATGAGTCCGTACCTCTCCGTTTGACATCTCGGTCAGCAGAACATTGGCCTCCCTTATCTTGCATTTTTCACACAGCATTTATATCACCCCCGTGATCGTCATCTTATTCTATATCCTTTTCAAATGAATCATACAGCTGATCTATCAGATTATGCGCATCGTTTCGGTTAACCCCGTTGCATATGCCTCTGGCGACTACAACAGCAAGCTCCTTCTTCATTCTGTTCAGCACCTTGACCTTGTCCGCACTTACCGCAATGACCGCCCCCTTGCGCCGATCCAGTTTTATGAAGCCCTCCTGCCTCAATATCGAATAAGCCTTGTTGACAGTATGCATATTTATTCCTATATCCTCAGCCATCTTGCGCACGGACGGAAGCGGATCGCCCTCATTTATCCTGTTCTGAGCGATCCCTATGATGATCTGATTGCACATCTGAGTATAGATAGCCTCTTCGCTGTTGAAGTCTATATATAGTTCCATATCTACCTCTGTATTATCACGATTCTTTGTTCTATAAATTGTATAACAGGCATTCAGGTATGTCAACATGAGCCCGAACGGCTCCTGCCTGACTGCCGCGTCAGGCCTCCCGATGATCCTTCGCCGCTTTCATATGCGCCGGATGCGTCTGCACGCAGCAGCGCAGCCGGTACAGTCCCAGCGGCACAGATATCATGGCTATGATATATATCAGTCTCAGCTGATGCATTTCTCTTGGGAAATACAGGTAATAGATATCGTTATGGTACGCATTAAAATCAAAATTCCCGAATATTCTCCCCGTTCCGGCGAGCATGCCGTAGATGCTGTTTATGATAAACAGCACCGGCATATGATGCATGACCACGGGATATGTATGCCTCCCGACATATTCGATGAGCCGCCCTCTTGCCGACGGTTCCAGTATCCGCGATATTCTCAGCCAGAAGGCGATGCCGTTGAAGGTGATGATAAATGTCACGGCATATCCCGGAAATCCGGTGCATCTTGCCAGAGAATATATCCTGTTATTGCCGGTCAGAGTAAGAATGACAGCCGTCAGAAGACATATCGACAGGTACAGCCATGTCGGCGCGGTATCCAGTCTCTCCAGGTCTGTCCTGTACAGCCTTCCGGCAGAAAAGAACGGCAGCATGAACAGCAGCCTCGACAGCATGAGAAGACATCCGCTCCTGTCGGTATAAAGCCCTATCGCTATGCCTGCACAGCCCGCGGCGATACAGACCGCAATCGAAGCTGCCTTCCCGATCCGGCTCAGTATATATCTGTCCAGAAGGCAGAAGAATATCTCCTCCAGGAAAAGAGCCGGAATAAACCATGCTGTATGGTTCAGTATAAATTGATATCCGTCGGTAAAGGGCGCTGCCAGCAGTGTATACAGACTTAAAGGCTCACCAAAGCCGAATCCCCTTGAGCGAAGCCATGCCGCGCACAGGCCGTATATGAGATTCCATATCAGATAAGGAACCATCAGCCTTTTGAACTTTCTTTTAAAAAAATGAACGGGACTTTCTTTCTCATCCGCAGAGTAAAAATATCCGGAGATGAAGACAAACATGGGCATATGAAAGGAGTAGTAAGGAATCAATCCGCCTATATCAAGCAGACTCGCACCGGCATGAGCATCTACCATCATAAATATGCCGATAACCTGCAGCACGCACATCCGTATGTTTGTAGAGCCAGACTTCGATATGACCTTCTTCTGACTGATATCAGTCTCCGGCATATTGTCCGGCATATCATCCGGAATCCGTGATCTCTCCGGTCCGCCCATGGTCTCCTCCCTTCTTCTCCTACGCCCGGGAGCCTGTCATGATGACAGGCTCCCGCTGATTTTAATCTTGGTTACAGTGTCAAAACTCTATCTCCCACGACATGCTCGTATGTCGGTGGGAGATAGAGTTTATGACACGCCTCTCAATGAGGATGAAGTGGGG
>CAVIJY010000007.1:0-49074 GCA_963643215.1 Lachnospiraceae bacterium
TTTATAACACGCCTCTCAATGAGGATGAAGTGGGGCAAAAGCCCCACGGGAATCCGAATTGAGACCGGATTGTGGGAGTGCGAAGCACGAAACAATCCGAGTAACCGGAAGTTCGGGTGCTGTGCTATAATACCAAAGCAATTCCTGCGAAGGGACATACGGGAGGACAAGATGGACAAGACGATATGCCTGTTAAATGACTCATTTCCGCCGCTGATAGACGGCGTTGCCAATACGATAAAAAACTATGCTCAGGTCCTGCACGGGATGGGAGAGGATGTCATGGTCGTATGCCCGGACAACCCGGACAAGAACGATTCGATATATGATTTTGATGTGCTCAGATATCACAGCCTTGATGCGAGAAGCATGACAGGATTCACGCTCGGCATGCCGTTCTCGCCTACCATCGCCGACAGGCTGGCGAAAAAAAATATAGGGATCATGCATTGCCATTGCCCGGCTACTACGCTTTTTCTGGCGAGGTCTATGAGGGATTCCGTAGTAAATGCTCCGCTCATCATGACATATCATACAAAGTATGATGTTGATATCCAGAAGATCGTCAAGCTCAGAAGGGTTACCGACAGCGCGGTAAGGGTGATGGTTGACAACATAAGCGCCTGCGATGAGGTCTGGACTGTCAGCAGAGGCGCAGGAGAGAATCTGAAGTCGCTCGGGTACAGGGGCGATGTCTATGTCATGGAAAACGGCGTGGATATGCCCCTCGGAAGAGTCTCCGATGATGTGATAGCAAAGGCGGTAAAGGGGTATGATCTGCCTGAGGGAGTTCCCGTATTTCTGTTTGTGGGACGCCAGATGTGGTACAAGGGAGAGAAAATCATACTGGACGCACTGGAGGGGCTCAAATCTGCCGGGATGAATTTCCGTATGGTATTCATCGGAACCGGTCTGGATGCCGATGCCATAAAGCAGTATGCCATGGATGCAGGGCTTGGGGACTACTGCATATTTACTGGAGCCATCAGAGATCGCGAGCTCCTGAGAGGCTGGTATGCAAGGGCGGATCTGTTTCTGTTCCCGTCCACATATGACACAAACGGTCTTGTGGTGCGGGAGGCGGCGGCAAGTTCGCTTCCGACTGTTATGATAAAAGACAGCTGTGCCTCAGAGGGCGTGACAGACGACGTAAACGGTTTTCTGGTATCCGAGACTTCCGCATCGCTCGCCATAAAGCTGTATCAGCTTTGCAGACATCCGGAGCGCATAAGGGCGGTAGGAGACGGCGCAGCGCGGGATATATACATATCCTGGGAGGATGCGGTACAAAAGGCTCAAAAGCGCTACGAGCTCGTCATGGAAAATTATGAGAAGGGATATTATCCCAGACACGCGAAGATGACGGATGAGCTTTTAAAGTCCTCCGGAGAGGTGATGAAGGCTCTGGGGTATGTAAAGCGTGCAGGAAAACTTCCGGCGGCCATAAAAAACCGATTCACCGGGAAGCGTTCTCAGGCACCGGAGGAGTACTATCCGCATCAAAGGGTTGATGACAGAGTGGACGATGAGGAGGAGACGCTTGGAGAAAGAGAGGATGACTGAGACACCGGGCAGGCGGTGCCTTATTATCTCGGGAGGGGATTATTATATCCCGGATGTCAGGACAGAGGACTATGAGCTGGTCATCGCCTGCGACAGAGGATACGAGTATGCCGTGCGTGCAGGCATCAAGGCGGATGTGATACTCGGGGACTATGATTCCGCGGATGCAAGGCCTGATGCCGACGCGGCACCGGTGGTGCTGACATATATCAGCGACAAGGATGACACGGATACGATGCTTGCGGTAAAATACGCATTGAGCCATGATGTCTCGCAGATAGATATCTGCTGCGGCCTCGGAGGGCGACTGGATCATACCTACGGCAATATCATGTCGGGCGCGCTTGGCGCGAGAGGCGGGTGTGTGACCAGGATACTGGGAGAGGATGAGATCATCTGGATATTCGCTGATACGCAGATAGAGATACCGCGCATGGACGGGTGGTCGCTGTCATGCTTTTCTATCTCGGACATATCCCGCGGAGTTACCATAAAGGGAACCAAATTTGAAGCAGAGGACACGGAACTGACCAATGCCTCCACACTCGGCAACAGCAACAACTGGGCGCAGGATACGGCCCGGATCTGCTGCGGTGATGGCGTCATGATGGTCATATGTTCGCGTCTGGAAGGCGGAGAGCACCTATGATTATCACACAGACACCGTTTCGTATGTCATTTTTCGGCGGCGGGACGGACATCGAGGAATACTTCAGAGAGTACGGCGGAGCCGTGCTTTCTACGACATTTGACAAATACTGCTATGTAAATGTGCGCCATCTTCCGAGATTTTTTGATTACTCCTCGGAATTTTCATATTCAAAGATAGAGCGCGTGACGCAGCCGGAGCAGATCCAGCATCCGTCTATTCGAAACGCCATGAAGATGCTGGATATGCATGAGATCAGGCTCACATATGAAGCGGATCTTCCGGCACGCTCGGGATTGGGAACCAGCAGCTCCTTTGCGGTAGGTATGCTGAATGCTTTCTACGCGCTCAAGGGAAGATATGCCGACAAAAGACAGCTGGCAGACGATGCCATATATCTGGAGCGCGTGCTCTGCGGCGAAGCGGGAGGCTGGCAGGATCAGATAGCGGCGGCTTACGGAGGATTGAACAGGATAAACTTTGATGCCGATGGCTATGAGGTTCTTCCGGTTATCATATCACCGGAGAGAAAGGCTCTGCTGAGTGACAGCCTGATGATGTTTTTCACGGGCTTTACAAGATTCTCATCGGATGTTCAGCAGGCCAATGCCGCAGACCGAAGATCAAAGCTGGCTCAGCTCAGGGAGATGCATGAGATGGTGACGGAGGCGGAGCGGATACTGACGGACAGACAGGCGGACATGGACGAGTTCGGAAGGCTTTTAAACCATACATGGCAGCTGAAGAAGCAGACAGGGCATGCGGTATCGACATCGGGTATCGACGAGCTTTATGACAGAGCAATCAAAGCCGGAGCTATAGGCGGCAAGCTTCTTGGCGCGGGCGGCGGCGGATTTCTGGTATTTTATGTTCCGAAGGAGCGGCAGGAGAATGTGGCGAAGGCCATGAACGGGCTGATGCATATACCGTTCAGGTTTGAGAACAGCGGGACGCGGGTCATTCATTATACTCCGGAGCTTTGGGAGGAAAGAAAATGAAAGCATACATAGAGGAGCTGGTGAAAAGATATCCTTCGCTTGAGTCGGAAGCAGACCGGATATACAGTGCCTATGAGGTGCTGAAGGAGTGCTATGAAAACGACGGAAAGCTTCTCATCGCGGGAAACGGCGGCTCCGCGGCGGACAGCGAGCATATCGCCGGCGAGCTGATGAAAAGGTTCAGGATACCACGACCCATCCCGCGGGAGCTGGCGCGAAGGCTCATAGAGCAGGATCCGGACCGCGGAGCGCAGCTTGCGAAAAATCTGGAATGCTGCCTTACGGCTATACCGCTTGTGGCGCATGAGGCGCTCAGCACGGCATATATCAACGATGTGGACGGATATGGAGTATTCGCTCAGCAGCTTCTGGGATTTGCCAGAAAGGGCGATGTATTTCTGGCGATCTCAACATCGGGCAACAGCAGAAATGTGATGAATGCGGTGATTGTGGCAAAGGCGCTCGGAATGAAGGTCATAGGACTGACCGGAGCGGACGGCGGGGAGCTCGCGAGAGCCGCGGATGTAGCTATCAGAGTTCCCGAGACGGAGACATATAAGATTCAGGAGCTGCATCTTCCCGTATATCATTGTCTGTGCATGATGCTTGAGGAGCATTTCTTCGGCGGCAGATTCGGGGAGGAGACATTGTAAGCTCGGACCGCTCATCCGACCGGGGATGAGACACATGGTTTTAAAAGGCCTCGCCAAGGTGCGGGGCCTTTTGCTGTCAGATTCCTGATATTCTCCCGGATATCCATCCGGAGATCCTCCTGAGCAGCATGGCAGCCGCGGTCATGATAGATATTTCTATAAGAAAAAGCACGCAGGCAGCTCCTGCGGAGAGGATGATCCTGCCTGAGAGCAGGTCTCCGAAGGCATATATGATGATGTGATGAACAAGATAGACGAAGTAGCTGATCGAAGCGGTGCGCGTGACGGCTGCTGAAAGAGCTGCGGGCAGTCGCGAAAGCAGCGCCTCGGCCTGAAGACCGGTCAGAAATAAGGCTGCAACAAGCGCAGTGTTGATGAATGCGGGGTGAACAGGCAGCAGCGCAAGCCCCGCAGACAAGATCAGCCATGGATGCCTTTTCACAGATTCAAGATTTATCCCCATAAAGACGCCGAGGGCAAACTCGCATATCTTGATAAAGAAGTCCATATACCAGGGAACAGAGGCATAGTGTGAGCCTATGGTACCGGGCAGAAGAGCGCGCAGTCTTTCATAGGAAAGCACGATGATGACATAATATATGAGCCCTGCGACCATCGCGGGAACCGGCTTTTTCTTCAGACAAAAGAGTATCAGAGGAAAGAGCAGGTACATAAGCACGAGTGCTCCGAGAAACCATTCTCCGATACCGAGGGAAAATGTGCGCGTGCCGGTCATGCTTATATATTCATCCATCCCCAATGCGGTAAACAGTATGCGCCACTTCGGGACATCGAAGAATACGGCACCGCGCGTGCTTATGAGCTTTATGGGAGCGTATACCGCATAGACTATATAAAACGGAATGAGAATCTGCCGGAATCTTCCGAGATAGTACGATCTGAGAACTTTACTGTCGGTGATATCACATCTGCCGTATTTGATTCCGAGACCGACTCCTGATATCAAAAAGAACATGCCTACGGCGATCATGACCAGGTGAGCTCTGCCAAAGGACATGACGATATCGGGATCCGTGATGTCGGAGATCCCGCGGATGACCAGCTCCTTGCCGAAGTGATACAGGATGATAACCGAAAAGGCCAGAACCCTCAGCACATCCATGAACAGATATCTTCCGGTGTTGCGCCGCGTCTGCATTTTTGAATCGTTCTGACTGCCGTATATATCGATACTTGAAGGGAGCTTCATGGAAATATTCCTTTCATGCCGTGACGCAGAGCGCGGGGCATCCGCGAGCATGGATTATGTATGATGCGTCCTTGCGCGGGGCATCGCTCAAGGAACACCACCGCAGATACTATAAACGCTGACGCCGCCATGATCAAGATAGTCAAAGCGCTGTACAATGTGCCCTGCACAAAACATGCATTTTGTATACAAATGTAAGTTGACGGAGTGAATAAGCAAATCTATAATTGTTCTGAAAATGCGACAAAATGCACGAATCGGAGCTTGATATGAAAGTAAAGGCGTATGCAAAAATCAATATAGGCCTGAATATAACGGGACGACGCGATGACGGATACCACCTGATCGATACCATCATGCAGACTGTGGATCTGTGCGATGAGCTTGAGATAGAGGAGACGAGGATACCCGGAGTGACCATGACATGCGACTGCCCGGAGCTGGCATGCGACGACCGCAACCTTGTGGTGAGAGCCGCAAAGGCGATGCTTCCGCCGGAGGCCGGAGTCAGTATAGCGCTTCACAAGGCCATACCTATGGGATCGGGTCTTGGAGGCGGAAGTGCGGATGCTGCCGCTGTGCTGAAGGCATTGAACGAGATGTTTGAGATAGGCTATGAGAAGGGACGGCTTGACTCCATAGGAATCACTCTTGGAGCGGATGTTCCGTTCGCGCTTCATGCGGGAACCGTAAGAGCTGAGGGAATAGGTCAGATACTGACCAGACTTCCGTCGCTTCCGAAATGGTATGTGCTGATAGTAAAGCCGGAGGAATCAGCATCAACTGCCGATATATACAGCAAGTTTGACAGCATGTGGCTCTCGAGAGAGGCTCACCCGGATATGGACGGGCTTACGGATGCGGTTAAACGCCAGAATATGGAGGACGTGGCCGGAGGCATGTGCAACATACTTGAGAAGGTAACAGTCACGATGGTGCCGCGCATCAAAGGTATAAAAAAGCAGATGCTTGAGGGGGGTGCGCTCGGCGCACAGATGACAGGCAGCGGATCGGCAGTATGGGGACTGTTCAGAGACGGGGAGAGCGCACGGACATGCGGCGGAATGTTCCCGGATAAAGATGTATTTATTACTCAGCTGCGTGCAAAGGAGGAGAGATGACTGCTATGATGAAACTTAATGAAAATGAATATATGCCGCTCAGAGATGTAGTGTTCAACACACTGCGTCAGGAGATCATACACGGCGAGCTGAAGCCGGGAGAGAGACTGCTGGAGATCCCGCTGGCTGAAAAGCTCGGAGTCAGCAGGACACCTATCAGAGAGGCTATAAGAAAGCTCGAGCTGGAGGGCCTTGTGGTGATGCTTCCCAGAAGAGGCGCTACGGTTGCCGGAATCACCAGCAAGAATCTGCGGGATGTGCTTGAGATACGGCGCGCGCTTGAGGAGCTGGCTATAGGCCTTGCCTGCGAGAGAATGACTGACGGGCAGCTGGCAGAGCTGGACGAGGTGGGCAACAGGATCAAGACCAATATCGAGACGGCGGACGCATCTGACATCGCCGATATGGATGAGACATTCCATACGCTGATATATGAATCAACAAATAACCCGAGACTGGTAAACATACTGGCCAATCTGCGCGAGCAGATGTACCGGTACAGACTGGTATACATTCAGGATAAGGAAAAACGCGAGAAAGTATGCATAGAGCACGACTGCATCATGAAGGCACTCCACGAGCGCAAGATGGATGAGTGCAAGGCCGCTGTCAGAACTCATATCGACAATCAGGAGAAGGCGATTCTCGCAAGCATCAAGTAATCCGAAGAAAGGGCAGATCATAAAGCATGAATAAGCAGGTTTTGGCGGTGGTATTTGGCGGGCAGTCGTCTGAGCATGAGGTTTCCTGCAAATCCGTCATAAATATTGTGAAAAACATCAATCCCGAGAAGTATGAGATCATACTCATCGGGATCACGAAGCAGGGCAAATGGCTGCTGGCGGACTCTGTCGACCGGATAAAGGACGGATCATGGGTGAACGGCAGGACGCGTGCAATCATTTCCCCTGACGCCTATGAGCAGGCAGTAGTGATTGAGGAAGAAAAGAAGGTATATGCGAAGCATGTGGATGTCGTGTTCCCGGTGCTGCACGGAAGGTACGGAGAGGACGGAACCATACAGGGTCTGTGCGAGCTGGCTCACATCCCGTATGTGGGCTGCGGCGTTCTGGCAAGCGCCGTCTCCATGGATAAGGTATATACAAAGCTGATAGTGTCGCATCTGGGGATAGATATGGCTCCGAGCCTTGTAGTATTTGACGATCAGGTGCGCGAGCATATGCCTGAGACTGTTGCCAGAATCGAAGCCGCGTGGGAGTATCCGGTATTTGTCAAGCCGGCCTGTGAAGGATCAAGCTGCGGTGTCACCAGAGCCGACAACAGGGAAATGCTGGAAAAAGGACTTCTTCTTGCCGCAGACTATGACGGAAAGATCCTGGTTGAGAAAATGATCAGAGGACGGGAGGTCGAGTGCGCAGTGCTCGGAGGCAGAAAAACACAGCCTCAGGCGAGCGGCGTGGGAGAGATCCTGTCGGCGTCGCAGTTCTACGACTATGACGCAAAGTACAACAATCCGCAGTCGGAGACCATAACGGATCCGGATATAGCGCCTGAGACAGTCGAGCGCGTAAGACAGTGCGCCGTCTCGATATTCAGGGCAGTGAACGGCTTTGGTATGTCAAGAGTCGATTTCTTCATCGAGGATGACGGTACGGTAGTATTTAACGAGATCAATACCATACCGGGATTTACGGATATAAGCATGTATCCGATGCTGTGGGAGAAGGCAGGCCTCTCGGGAGAAGAGCTTGTACAGACACTCATCAATCTTGCCTTTGAACGGTGATATATGAGGGTGAAGGTTAGGATTGAAAGCATCCATGACGATGATGAACCTATTGTGGCAGAATACACAGGCGTATGGGATGGCTCTGACGCCGGAGGAAAAGTCAGGTACGGTGACGGCGATGTGCTCAGCATCAAAGAGGACAGGGTGATCATAGATGAAGCCGGAGAGATGAAGGCGCACATCGTACTCTGCGCGGATGACAAGGTACGGGAAACCGCATTTGAGACAGCTATGGGAACGATGATGTTCGGTATAGCGACCCATCGGCTTTGCATATTGAGGACACCCGAAAGGATGATGATAGAGACCGAGTACAGTCTGATGGTACGGGACGATACGGTCAGCAGTGTCAGGATGAGAATTTCGGTGATACCGGATATGTGAAATGACGGCTCGAAAAGCTTGGGATCAACAGCTGCACAGCCTGCTGAGTGCTTTGCGCTTCTGCAATCCCATGCATGAAAAAGGCGGCACGGATATGTGCCGCCTTTTTCATGCGATATAAACAGCCTGCGCTCAGGCCTTCTTGCTCTTTGACCCTATGCCGAGCTCCTCCTTGCGGGCCTCCTTGCCCTTGCTTACAAGGGAGGCCATCTTCTGACGGAAGCCCTTTTTCTTCGGAACGACGACTGCCTTGCCTCTTACGGTTTTTACATTCAGCAGATATATACCGCTTATCTCAACCTTGCATTCGGACTTGAGAGGTACGAGGTCATATATAGCCGGATCGCAGATCAGATTGACGATCTTCGGACCGATCTTTGCCTTGACTATAGGCAGCTTGGGGTTCATGACGGTCATCCGTTTCGGAGCGGTCTCATAAACCATGGCAGGAAGCCCTGCCTCCTTGAATCTGAGCTTCTTTTTATCTACGGTCAGTATGCTGACGGTCTGCTTTGCGTTCTCAAGCATCTGCTCCTGCTCGATCTGCTCGTTCTGCAGCTTGGAGCCGAGAAAATACAGGACGGCCATTACCACTACCAGTATAAAAAGAATGATAGCTATTATCTTTAGGACTGACATAAGACTTCCTCCGGATGAATGTTTTGCTATTGGCAATGCAAACCAGTATAGCATCAATAGCGGATGTTGACAAGAATACGGACGATTGCTTCCTCGGCAAAAAAAGACTTCCCTGCGGGAAGTTTGTCGATAAAAATCACATTTACGGGTACAAAAGTATAACATGAACCTTGACACTTGACAAGATAGATGTTAGTATAAAATTTGCACTATTGTGCCGTACCTTGCTTATATACATGAATTATAGCATGGCTCGAGGCAAATGTATATCATATTTTTAGAAGAGGTGAAAGCGTCCATGGAAAAAAGCAATATGCGTCCGGTCAAAGCCGGAAAGGGCATAAGGATGAGCTTCTCCAGACAGAAGGAAGTTCTGGAGATGCCGAACCTCATCGAGATCCAGAAGGCTTCGTACGAATGGTTTCTGGGCGATGGTCTCAAGGAAGTGTTCCATGATATCTTCCCTATCGAGGATGTTGCAGGACATCTGAGTCTGGACTTTGTATCCTACAAAATGTGCAGAGAAGATACAAAGTACACGATTGATGAATGCAAGGAACGCGACGCGACATACGCAGCTCCCATACGGGTGACCGTGAGACTGGTAAACAAGGATAAGGACGAGATCAATGAGCATGAGATCTTTATGGGTGATCTTCCGCTCATGACTGATACAGGCTCCTTCGTGATCAACGGAGCGGAGCGTGTCATCGTCAGCCAGATCGTCCGTTCTCCCGGAATCTACTATACCAAGTCACATGATAAGCTGGGCAAGGAACTTTTTGCCAGCCAGATCATACCGAACAGAGGCGCGTGGATCGAGTATGAGACAGATTCCAACGATATTTTCTATGTGCGCGTAGACAGAACCCGCAAGGTTCCGATAACTGTTTTCTGCCGCGCTCTCGGACTGAGCTCTGATGCGGACATCACGGATATGTTCGGCGAAGAGCCGAAGATCATGGCCAGCTTCGCAAAAGATACCTCCACGAACTATCAGGAGGGTCTGCTGGAGCTGTACAGAAAGATACGACCGGGAGAGCCGCTTTCGGTTGAGAGCGCCGAGAACCTCTTCAATGCTATGTTCTTTGACCCCAGACGCTATGACCTGGCGCGTGTGGGAAGATACAAATACAACAAAAAGCTGAACTTCAGATATCGTCTGAGAGGCCATGTGCTTGCAGAGGATGTGGTTGACATGTCTACAGGCGAGATCATAGCCGCAGAGGGCACTCTGATCGACAAGAACAATATAGATCTCGCTCAGAAGATTCAGAATCTGGGCATACCCTTCGTATATGTATACGCTCAGGGACCGGAGGAGAGCCGCAAGATAAAGATTCTCTCCAACATGATGGTAGACATCCGCGAATATGTGAAGTTCGATGATGAAAAGCTGAAAAAGCTCGGCATCAACGAGCCGGTATACTATCCGCTGCTTCAGGAGATCCTGCAGTCCTCGGCCAATGATGATGAGCTGGAGGACGCCATCATCAAAAATATAGATGAGTTGATACCCAAGCATATAACAAAGGAAGATATTTTCGCATCCATCAACTACTGTCTGCATGTCGAGTACGGCGTGGGCAATACCGATGATATCGACCATCTGGGCAACAGACGAATCAGAGCAGTGGGCGAGCTTCTTCAGAATCAGTACCGCATAGGTCTGAGCCGTATGGAGAGGGTAGTGCGCGAGAGAATGACGACGCAGGATATCGAGAGCATCACGCCTCAGTCTCTTATCAACATAAAGCCTGTGACCGCTGCTATCAAGGAGTTCTTCGGAAGCTCCCAGCTGTCACAGTTCATGGATCAGAACAACCCGCTGTCAGAGCTTACTCACAAGAGAAGGCTTTCGGCGCTCGGACCCGGCGGACTCTCCAGAGACCGCGCAGGCTTTGAGGTCCGGGATGTACACTATACACACTACGGACGCATGTGCCCCATCGAGACTCCTGAGGGACCGAACATAGGTCTGATCAACTCGCTGGCAAGCTATGCCAGGATCAATGAATACGGATTTATCGAGGCTCCCTACAGGATCGTCGACAAGTCGGATCCTGAGAATCCGGTAGTTACACACGAGGTTCGTTACTTCACGGCGGATGAGGAGGATGAGTTCCATGTAGCTCAGGCCAATGAGCCGCTGGATGAAGAGGGACATTTCGTCAACAACAATGTATCCGGAAGATACAGGGATGAGACATCAACATACAGAAAGTCGCTCATAGATCTGATGGATGTATCTCCGAGGATGGTATTCTCCGTAGCTACGAGCATGGTTCCGTTCCTTCAGAACGATGATGCGAACCGCGCACTGATGGGATCCAACATGCAGCGTCAGGCAGTACCGCTGATGCTTACGGAGGCGCCAGTAGTCGTAACAGGCATGGAGACGAAGGCAGCAGTGGATTCGGGTGCGGCTGTCACGGCAAAGCATGCCGGAGAGGTCATCGCGAGCGACTCCGGAGAGATCGTCATAAAGCGTGACGATACGAAGGAGAAGGAGACATATCATCTCGCCAAGTTCATGAGATCAAACCAGTCCAACTCCTACAATCAGAAACCTCTGGTTGTCAAGGGAGACCATGTGGAGGCGGGAGAGATCATCGCCGACGGCCCCTCAACTGCCAACGGAGAGCTGGCGCTAGGCAAGAACCCGCTGATAGGCTTCATGACATGGGAAGGCTACAACTACGAGGATGCGGTTCTTCTTTCGGAGAGGCTTGTACAAAACGATGTATACACCTCTATCCATATCGAGGAGTACGAGTGCACTGCCCGCGATACCAAGCTGGGTCCCGAGGAGATCACAAGGGATGTGCCAGGAGTGGGAGATGAGGCACTCAAGGATCTGGATGACAGAGGAATCATAAGAATAGGCGCAGAGGTGCGTGCCGGAGATATCCTTGTAGGAAAAGTTACGCCTAAGGGTGAGACAGAGCTGACAGCCGAGGAGAGACTGCTGAGAGCCATATTTGGCGAGAAGGCGGGAGAGGTAAGGGATACATCCCTGAAGCTTCCTCACGGAGCCTACGGAACTGTGGTTGACGCAAAGGTATTTACCCGCGAAAACTCTGATGAGCTTCAGCCGGGCGTCAGCATGAATGTGCGCATCTATATCGCGCAGAAGAGAAAGATCTCCGTAGGAGACAAGATGGCCGGACGCCACGGCAACAAGGGTGTCGTATCAAGAGTGCTTCCTGTGGAGGATATGCCTTATCTGCCCAACGGACGCCCGCTGGACATCGTGCTGAATCCTCTGGGCGTGCCCTCGCGTATGAATATAGGACAGGTGCTTGAGCTGCATCTGAGTCTTGCTGCCAAGATTCTGGGCTTCAATGTATCAACACCTGTATTTGACGGAGCTGACGAGCGGGACATCAGAACTCTTCTGATCATGGCCAATGACTATGCCAACATGGATGACTTTGAGGAGTTCAGGGCAAAGTATGAGGAGACGCTTGATCCGAGGGTTATGGAGTATCTGGGAGAGCATCTTGAGCACAGAGAACTCTGGAAGGGTGTTCCTATCGGTGAGGACGGCAAGGTAAGACTCAGAGACGGCCGTACAGGCGAGTATTTTGATTCGCCGGTATCCATAGGTCATATGCATTACCTCAAGCTCCACCATCTGGTAGATGATAAGATCCATGCCCGTTCCACGGGTCCCTACTCTCTGGTTACTCAGCAGCCTCTGGGCGGCAAGGCTCAGTTCGGCGGTCAGAGATTCGGAGAGATGGAGGTATGGGCGCTGGAGGCATATGGCGCATCGCATACGCTGCAGGAGATACTGACGGTAAAGTCTGATGATGTGGTAGGCCGTGTGAAGACATACGAGGCCATCATCAAGGGCGAGAATATACCGGAGGCGGGCATCCCTGAGTCCTTCAAGGTATTGATACGGGAGCTTCAGTCACTTGGCCTTGATGTCAGAGTCCTCAAGGATGACGGCACAGAGGTAGAGCTGAAGGAAAATATAGATTATGGCGATTTGAGCATTCATTCCATCATCGAGGGAGATCGGCGCTATCGCGACGACAACAACTACGCGTCACAGGGCTTCACCACCCAGGAATTCAAGGATGGCGAGCTTGTAGACTCGGAGAGCAATATCTACGGAGATAAAGACTTCGCCGCAGAGGAGAGCCTTGGTGAGGACGGTTCGATATCATATTCAGAAGACTCTGATAATGAGTGAAGGGAGAATTGACGATGCCGGATATTAAAGATAATTACGAGCCGCTCACATTTGATGCGATCAAGATTGGCCTTGCGTCCCCGGAGAAGATCCTGGAGTGGTCTCACGGAGAGGTAAAAAAGCCTGAGACCATCAACTACAGAACGCTCAAGCCCGAGACTGACGGACTGTTCTGCGAGAGGATATTCGGACCCAGCAAGGACTGGGAGTGTCATTGCGGCAAGTATAAAAAGGTAAGATACAGAGGAATCGTCTGCGATCGCTGCGGAGTCGAGGTCACAAAATCATCGGTTCGCCGCGAGCGTATGGGTCATATAGATCTGGCAGCTCCTGTTTCTCATATTTGGTATTTCAAAGGGATTCCGTCCCGCATGGGACTGATCCTCGACATAACACCGAGGAATCTGGAGCGCATACTGTATTTTGCGGCTTATATCGTGCTGGATGCTGGCGAGACGGATATGCACTACAAAGACATACTGTCTGAGAGAGAGTACAGAGCAGCTCAGGAAAAGTACGGCTGGGACCAGTTCCGCGTGGGAATGGGCGCGGAGGCCATACTGGAGCTTCTTAAGGCAGTAGATCTGGAGAAGGAATATACAGAGCTGAGCACTTCTCTGGAGACCGCGACGGGACAGAAGAGATCCAAGATAGTAAAGAGACTGGAGGTTGTGGAGGCATTCCGCAAGTCGGGCAACAAGCCTGAATGGATGATTCTGACCCGTATACCGGTGATTCCTCCGGATATCCGCCCCATGGTGCAGCTGGACGGCGGAAGATTTGCAACCTCCGACCTGAATGATCTGTACAGAAGAATCATCAACAGAAACAACCGACTTGCCAAGCTTCTCGAGCTCGGCGCACCGGATATCATCGTACGCAACGAGAAGAGAATGCTGCAGGAGGCTGTTGATGCTCTCATCGACAACGGCCGCCGCGGAAGACCGGTAACCGGACCCGGCAACAGGGCTCTGAAGTCGCTTTCGGATATGCTCAAGGGCAAGCAGGGACGCTTCCGTCAGAACCTTCTGGGCAAGCGTGTAGACTATTCGGGCCGTTCGGTTATCGTCGTAGGCCCGGAGCTGAAGATATATCAGTGCGGTCTGCCCAAGGAGATGGCCATAGAGCTGTTCAAGCCCTTCGTCATGAAGGAGCTTGTTGCAAACGGGACAGCGCACAATATCAAGGCTGCCAAGAAGATGGTAGAGCGTGTGCAGCCTGAGGTATGGGATGTGCTGGAGGATGTCATCAAGGAGCATCCTGTGATGCTGAACCGTGCTCCTACATTGCACAGACTGGGCATTCAGGCGTTTGAGCCCATTCTGGTAGAGGGAAAAGCCATAAAGCTTCATCCGCTGGTATGTACGGCATTCAATGCCGACTTCGACGGAGATCAGATGGCGGTTCACCTTCCGCTTTCGGTGGAGGCTCAGGCGGAGTGCAGATTCCTCCTGCTTTCTCCGAACAACCTTCTGAAGCCCTCGGACGGAGGCCCGGTAGCTGTTCCGTCTCAGGATATGGTTCTGGGTATTTACTACCTGACCCAGCTTCGCGAGAACGAGGAAGGCGCAGGAAAGCTGTTCCGTACGCCGGATGAGGCTATCCATGCATACAATGAGCATCTTGTGACGCTTCATGCTCCGATCAAGGTGCGCTTCTCCAAGACCAGAGAGGACGGCAGCAAGGCAAGCGCTGTGCTTGACACCACGGTCGGCCGTATACTGTTCAACGAGATCATTCCGCAGGATCTGGGCTTTGTAGACAGATCTGTTCCGGAAAATGAGCTCAAGTTGGAGATAGATTTCCTTGTAAAGAAGAAGCAGTGCAAGCAGATACTGGAGAAGGTCATAGAGATACACGGACTTCCCAGAACCGCAGAGGTGCTGGACGATATCAAGGCTATCGGATACAAATATTCGACCATAGCGTCCATGACGGTATCCATATCGGACATGACCGTTCCGAAGACGAAGAAGCAGCTGCTGGATGATGCTCAAAAGACAGTTGACCGTATTCAGGGCAACTTCCACAGAGGCTTCATCACGGATGAGGAGCGCTATAAAGAGGTCATCGAGGTATGGAAGAACACGGATGACCAGCTGACAAAGGACCTGCTCACAGGACTTGACAAGTACAACAACATATTCATGATGGCGGATTCGGGAGCCCGAGGCTCTGACCAGCAGATAAAGCAGCTGGCAGGCATGCGCGGACTCATGGCGGATACCACGGGACATACCATCGAGCTGCCTATCAAGTCGAACTTCCGTGAGGGACTTGATGTACTGGAGTATTTCATCTCGGCGCACGGCGCCCGCAAGGGACTGTCTGATACCGCACTGAGAACTGCCGACTCGGGATACCTGACAAGACGACTTGTTGATGTATCTCAGGATCTGATAGTACGCGAGACAGACTGCTGTGAAGGCAAGAACAGAATCCCGTACATGGAGATCAAGGGCTTCAGGGAGGGCAAGGAGACCATCGAAACCCTCCAGGAGCGTATGACAGGCCGGTACCTTGCCGAGGATATCGTTGATTCGCAGACCGGTGAGGTGATAGTAAAGCAGAATCAGCTTGTGACGCCCAAGAGAGCCGCAAAGATCATGAAGGTTCTGGAGCATGACAACAGGGATTCCATCAAGATCAGAACTATCCTGACATGCAGATGCCACAACGGTGTGTGCGCCAAGTGCTACGGCTCAAACCTTGCGACAGGTCAGGCCGTGCAGGTTGGAGAGGCTGTCGGAATCATAGCTGCTCAGTCTATCGGCGAGCCCGGTACGCAGCTGACCATGAGAACGTTCCATACCGGCGGTGTGGCCGGAGGCGATATCACACAGGGTCTTCCCCGTGTCGAGGAGCTATTCGAGGCGCGTAAGCCGAAGGGACTTGCAATCATCGCTGATTTCGGCGGTACGGTTACGATAAAGGATACAAAGAAGAAGCGCGAGATCGAGATCGTCAATCCGGAGACAGGAGAGACAAAGGACTATCTGATCCCGTACGGATCAAGAATAAAGGTAGAGGACGGGCAGGTCATAGGCGCAGGTGATCCTCTTACAGAGGGAAGCATCAATCCGCATGATATCGTCCGTATACAGGGCGTAAGAGCCGTGCAGGACTACATGCTTCGCGAGGTTCAGAGAGTATACCGTCTGCAGGGCGTTGAGATCAATGATAAGCACATAGAGGTCATCGTCCGCCAGATGCTCAGGAAGATCAAGGTAGAGGAAGCCGGAGACTCAGGAGTATTCCCCGGAACTACCATGAACACACTGGAGTTCGAGGATATGAACGAGGCTCTGGAGGCAGAGGGCAAGACACCGGCCACGGGCGAGCCCATCATCCTCGGAATCACAAAGGCATCTCTGGCGACGGATTCGTTCCTGTCGGCTGCTTCCTTCCAGGAGACAACGAAGGTGCTGACCGAGGCGGCCATCAACGGCAAGGTGGATCATCTGTCCGGACTCAAGGAAAATGTCCTGATAGGCAAGCTCATCCCTGCCGGAACCGGAATGAAGAGGTACAGCGAGGTAAGGATAGATACCGAGAATCAGCCGGATTCCTACGATGATGAGTACGACAGTGAGGCGGAGTACGATTCGGAGGATGGCTTCATCTCGGACAATGATACGGATGATGAGACTATAGTCATCGATGACGAGGAGGATATCGCACTCGGTACAGAGGATGAGATAAGCACTGAGGCTGATATCATCGGAGGAGACGATGAACTCGGTGATACAGATGACGGATTTATCTCAGAGGATCCCTCGCAGGAGCTTTGAGCTTTGGGGTGCGGCCTTGAAGGCCGGAATGATCGGATACAGCAGCAGGCATGAATGACTGCGATGGAGAGGAGGGTCGCAGGACCTTCCTCTTTGTGCTTTTATCCCGGACAGATATGGCAGAGGAGTGCATTTTGAAAATCGGTCACGGATATGATGTTCACAGGCTTGTGGACAATGAAGAGGACAGCCCCGTCAAAGGAGTGATACTGGGAGGCGTGGTGATACCATATGAGAAGCACCTGCTGGGTCATTCGGATGCGGATGTTCTGACGCATGCGCTTATGGATGCTCTTCTGGGAGCGGCGGCTATGGGCGATATAGGGCAGCATTACCCGGACACACAGGAGCAGTATCGGGGAATATCGAGCCTTGTACTGCTGAAGGATGTGTGCGAAAAGCTTTATGACGCAGGCTATGCCATAGGCAATGCGGATGTTACGGTGATACTGCAGCGCCCCAAGATAGCCATGTACATTCCTCGGATAAGAGCAAAGCTCGCGCAGACGATGGACATAGATGAGCACCGTCTGAATATAAAGGCGACCACAGAGGAGGGTCTTGGCTTTACCGGAAGCGGAGAGGGAGCAGCGGCGCATGCTGTGGCGCTGCTGGAGGAGCCGCTTCGGGGATGATGATAAAACACGGCATTCACTAAGGAGGCAGGCATGAAAATATACAACACATTGACCTTGCGCAAGGACGAATTTATCCCGCTGAAGGAAGGCGAGGTGAAGATGTATGTATGCGGCCCCACCGTATACAATCTGATACACATCGGAAATGCAAGGCCGATGATATTTTTTGACAGCGTGCGCAGATACTTTGAATACAAGGGCTGGAAGGTGAACTATGTGTCAAACTTTACAGATGTTGACGACAAGATCATCAAGGCAGCCAATGAGGAAGGAGTATCCTGCGAGACGATATCCGAGAGATATATCGCCGAGTGCAAGAAGGACATGGAGGGGATGAATATCCTTCCGGCGACGAAGAATCCGAAGGCAACCGAGGAGATCGACGGAATGATAAAGATGATCGAGGAGCTCATAGAAAAGGGGCACGCATATGTCGCCGCAGACGGAACGGTATATTTTGATGTGACGAGCGATCCGAGCTACGGAAAGCTCTCGCACAAGAATCTGGATGATCTGATGAGCGGTTTTCGCGAGATCAAGGTCACGGGAGAGGAAGGAAAGAAGAATTCCAATGATTTCGTGCTCTGGAAGCCCAAGAAGGACGGCGAGCCGTACTGGGAGTCTCCGTGGTGCGACGGACGTCCGGGATGGCATATAGAATGCTCTGTGATGAGCAAGAGATATCTCGGAGAGCAGATAGACATACATGGAGGCGGCGAGGATCTTATATTCCCGCATCACGAAAATGAGATAGCCCAGTCGGAGTGCTGCAGCGGCAAGACATTTGCCAATTACTGGATGCATAACGCATTTCTGACGATAGACAATACCAAGATGAGCAAGTCACTGGGCAACTTCTTCACCGTAAGAGATATTGCGGCAAAGTATGACCTGCAGGTGCTTCGCTTCTTCATGCTCAGCGCGCATTACAGAAGCCCGCTGAACTTCTCTGCGGAGCTCATGGAGGCCGCAAAGAGCAGCCTGGCGCGCATCACCACATGTGTGCAGAGAGTACGCGATATCGCTCAGGCAGCGAATGAGCGAGGAGCCGGCTCACAGATGAGCGAAGCCGAGAATGCACTTCTTGAAGAGGCGCACAGGTATGTGACGGAATTCGAGACGGCCATGGAGGATGATTTTAACACGGCTGATGCCATATCGGCGTTGTTTGAGCTGGTTAGATACGCCAACATCAATGTAACTCAGGATGTAAGCGCCGGATATGCACAGGCAGTACTGGATATTCTTGAGAAGCTGTGCGGCGTGCTGGGGATCATCACAGAAAAGAAGCAGGAGACTTTGGACAGCGAGGTAGAGGAGCTGATCGAGCAGCGCCAGCAGGCAAGGAAGGACAAGGACTTTGCCAGGGCAGATGAGATCAGAGACAAGCTTCTGGCGATGGGAATCGTTCTCAAGGACACCAGAGAGGGCGTCAAGTGGGAGAGAAGCTGATCACAGGGGCAAGTTCTGCCGAGGGTGCAGCCGATGGGGCGGAAAACACACATGATTTGACAAAGACGGATGCGGCCATCCTTGCAGGACTTAATTTACTTGCAAATGCAGACGGACATGCCGCTGATTACGGTCAGTATTCGCCGCTTGCGCTGGCCTACATAGGAGATGCGGTCTACGAGCTGATCGTTCGTGACCGCATAGTTCGGGAAGGGAGCCGTCAGGTGAATAAGCTCCATCACGAGGCGGTGCATTATGTCAATGCGGGAGCGCAGTCAAAGCTGATTCTTAAGATGCAGCCGCTTCTGACGCCTCAGGAGCTGAGGATATACAAGCGCGGACGCAATGCCGTGTCCCATACGGTTCCGAAGAATCAGGATGTCGCAGACTACAGAAGAGCTACAGGCTTTGAGGCACTTGTAGGCTGGCTGTTCCTGAACGGGAGCTATGAAAGGATACTGGAGCTTCTGAAATCAGCACAGAGAGGCGGAGGACAGTGCGGTGAATGAGAATCAAATAGAGGGAAGAAATGCCGTGCTGGAGGCATTTCGCGCTGGCCGGGTTATAGACAAGCTCTACATTCAGGAGGGACCCGCGACCGGATCGCTGCAGAGTATACTGAGGGCGGCGAAAAAGACAGACTGTCTGATCAGCTTTGTGACAGCCAGACGCCTGGATGAGATGAGCAGCACCGGGAAGCATCAGGGCGTGATAGCGACAGCAAGCTCATATGAATATGCGCAGGTTGAGGATATACTGGCAAAGGCCAGAGAAAAGGGAGAGGATCCATTTATCATAATACTGGACGGTATAGAGGATCCTCACAATCTCGGGGCTATCATCAGAACGGCCAATCAGGCAGGGGCGCACGGCGTGATCATACCAAAGCACAGGGCAGTCGGGCTGACCGCTACGGTCGCGAGAACCTCAGCCGGCGCCATCAACTATACTCCGGTGGCCAAGGTTACCAATCTGGTGCGGACGATGGAAGAGCTGAAGAAGCAGGGGCTGTGGTTTGTCTGTGCGGATATGGACGGAGAAAGCATGTACAGATGCAATCTCAAGGGGCCTATCGGTCTTGTGATCGGCAATGAAGGCAGCGGGGTCGGGGAGCTGGTTAAGAAGAATTGCGATTTCACAGCTTCAATACCCATGAAGGGAGATATAGACTCACTTAATGCCTCTGTTGCGGCAGGCGTGCTCATGTATGAGATCGTGCGCCAGCGGCAGTAACCGGAGGCACCGCACCTTAGCCACCTGCGCCTTGACTGGCGGCCAGTTTCAATCACGAGATTGCCTGCAAACAGCCAATTCACATTAAAATGCGGCAGATGGCGAAAAAGGTGCTGAAAAAAGTAAATAAGTGCTGGCATATCGATGATGATTGTGATATCATCATTAAGTCTGCTGGCATGGCACAGGCGGTAGCGCACCTCATTGGTAGTGAGGAGGTCCCGGGTCCGAGTCCCGGTGCCAGCTGAGAGAAAAACGGAGCACGAGCGAGTGCTCCGTTTTTGCTAGCGGAATATGAAACCCCGTGGTACGTTTGGTATCATGGGGCTTGTTGTCGTGCGTCTATGAAGGTGGCGAATTGTCTGAAGATTTAACTTGTGCAAATTTTGCCAACTATAGCATAAAACATAAAGAATTCCATAAAAGTTTCCCATTTCGGAAAAGATTTCTGCTGCCTTTTCAAACCCACAAAGTTCCGCCGCATCTTGACAAAATAAATAAAACTACCTTATATTTTCAAGAAACGGATAAATGCAGTTTATTATATACCGGAGCTGGTGATATATGAAAGGACGACAGATATGACTATCACGCAGATGAAATATTATGTCACGGTATGTGAAAAGAAGAGCTTTTCCAAGGCGGCCAGAGAGCTGGGAGTGTCTCAGCCGGCGGTTTCCTTTGCGGTAAAGGAGCTTGAGGAGGCCAGCGGCGTGGCTTTGGTAAAGCGCGGCAAGGGCGGCGTGAGCGTGACGGACGAAGGCGAGGTGCTGTATCAGTCACTGCTGCCTATTCTGGATCAGATAGACAGCCTTTCCGCTACCATGAAGGATCTGCATCTGGAGAGAAAATTTGTACGGGTCGGATTCACGACTATGATGGGAAACTACGCCTATTCCAAGATACTGGCCATGTTTATAGGCAAGCATCCGGACATTCAGGTGATAGGATACGAGGATTCCACCGGAAAGCTCAAGGAGATGCTGTCGGACGGAGCACTGGATGTGGCTTTGCTTGCGGCCGAAAGGAACCTCGATAAATGTCATATGATGGATATAGAAAAAACCGGCATGATGTTCTGCGTTCACAAGGAGCATCCCTTTGCAGAGAAAAAGTCGGTGACATGGGAGGAGATGGGAAGCCAGCCGCTCATATTGCTGACGGATCGCTTTTCTTTCGGAGCCCGGATTGAGAGGAACTTCATGGAGCATGGAGTTCAGATAAATGTCATACACCGCACAGATCAGCCGTTTACGGTGGAACGGTTTATAGAAAACGGCGCAGCGGCAGGATTTCTTCCGGGCATGGTTGCGAAGAACAATCCGCATATAGTTGGTCTGCAGTATCTTCCGGAAGAGCAGTCGGCACAGTATCTGCGCGCTGTTTGGCCGAAGAACACATATCAGTTTGATTCGGTGACCCGCTACATCGAGACGGTGAGCGAATATGCCCGCGAATCGGCGGGAATGATGTAGAGAAGAGCGTTATAAGAGAGAAAAATGGTTCGGGTGCACCCGAACCTTCGGTTACTCGGATTCCCGTGGGGCTGTCGCGCTATTGGTTTTAAATCAATGGTGCGCAGCCCTTTTAATATTTCACACGATTTCCAGGCATGTGTAATGCGTCGAGCTTAAAAATAAATAAAATTTATAAATATATCAAAAATATTTTTAGCTTAAAGGCTGATCGGAATAACATATATAAAGGATAATTATAGATGCCAAACCTGTATTTATACAAAAACATAGCGTAGAATGACGAAAAAATAACGATATCTAGGCTTGCAAAGGAATACATGTTTTGACAATAGTACAAAAGCCACAAAATAATTGATGATATTTAATAAAATATACTTATTGATATAAAGCCGCGTTAAAACCTATTATATAAATAATTTTTAAGACATTGGCCAATAATGTATTACAGATCTGTTTTAGGAGTCTCAGGGTTATTTATCTCAGCTTTTTCAAAAAGGAGGAAACGGATGGATCCCCATATCTTTATTTCACTGGGTATATTTCTGGCGGCGTTGATCATACTCGGTATTAACAAGTTCAATATGGGCGCGGTTTCGATGATAGCCATGATACTCATGGTTCTCACCGGATGTCTGGACGCCAAGACCGCACTGTCAAAGTTCGGCGAGCAAAATGTCATCCTCATGGGTGCCATGTTCATCGTGGCAAAGGGCTTTTCAAAAACACAGCTGGTCAACAAAATCACTGATGTAGTATACAGTCTCGGCAAGGGATCATTTAACAGATGTCTTACTCTGTTTCTGCTTTTTGCATTTATCATGATTCCGTTTGCAGGAAGCCCTATGGCGAGAATAGCGATATTCTATCCGCTGCTTCAGAGCACCTGCGAGCGCTGCGGCAAGAGCCCGTCCAAGGGAATGTTCGCGCTCGGACTGGTCGGGCTTGTCTGCAACACGGGACTTCCGATCGGCTCAGGAGCCATTGCGTATCTCAACTTCAACACATATCTGGAGAATTTCGGATCCACGGGATATGCATTTACCATGTGGGATCCCTTTAAGGCAAAGGTGGTTCCGGCGCTGATAATGCTTGCATACTGTATCTTTGTAGCACCGAAGCTGAGCCCGGATGAGCCGCCGGTTCCGATTCAGGGAATGGATGTAAAGGCAAAAAGAACATCGCAGATGGGACAGGTTCAGGAGGTTGCCGGATATTCTATCTTCATAGGTGTGGCTCTAGGCCTGTTTTTCGCAGAGCAGCTCGGCGTGCCGCAGTGGATGGTTGTAGTGCTTGGCGCAGTACTGATGCATCTGTTCGGTGTCATGGACAAGAAGGAGGTCCGCGCTACGCTGCCGCTTGATATGATGCTTCTTCTGGCAGGCTTCCTTGCAGTAGGAGACGCTCTCGTCAAGACAGGCGCAGGCGACCTGATAGGCAACTCGATAGTTACTTTGATCGGAGACACCAGAAATGAGTTTGTGATCAATACCATCTTCTTTATGATCCCGTTTATCATGACTCAGTTCATGAACAATGCTGCTACTGCAACGATAGTGCGCCCGCTTGTGATCATGGCCTGTGTGCAGCTCGGGTGCAATCCCATGGCAGGAACAATACTGGTGGCTCAGGCGTCCATGGGAGCATTTCTCACACCGATGGCTACAACATCCATCCCCATCATGATGGCGGCAGGCGGATATGACCAAAAGTCCCTCCTCAAGCAGGGCTGGCTTCCGTGGCTGATTTTTGCAGCGGCCAATATCATATGGATCACGCTTATGTTCCCTGCGTGGGCATAAGCTGACTTTGAAAAGGAGCATACTATGAAGATCACGAAAATAGAGACAATATTGGCAGGAACCAGACATCTGTTTGTGAAGGTTCATACGGATGAGGGAATCGTCGGAATAGGAGAGAGCGCTCTGTGGGGCTCAAGAGAGGGTGTGATCGGCACTCTGGGGCTTTTTGAGCAGCCTCTGATAGGAGCTGACTGTTCAAGGATAAACTATATAAACGAGCAGCTGTATATGAAGCATCAGTTTAAGGGGATGAACATCATGAGTGCCATATCGGCCATCGATCTGGCGCTGTGGGATATCAAAGGAAAGGCTCTGAACAGGCCGGTTTATGATCTGATAGGAGGAAAATACCGCAATCAGGTAAGAGTATGGGAGCCTATCATGGGTACAGATCTTGGAGAGATACGGGAGGCTGCGTCAAGAGCCAAAGAGGAAGGCTACACGGCTGTCAGAATCAATCCATGCGGAGGCACTCATGACATGCCGTATGTAAAACGGCTTCATACAATGTATAAGCGTGTTGAAGCTGTTCGTGATGTTGTAGGCGAGGAGCTTGATATAGGAATCGAGATTCACAGGGATCTGAATCCGGATGATTCGGTGAATTTCTGCAATATGCTTGACCCGCTTGAGATCATGTTCTATGAGGATCCGCACAGATCCGAGAATGTAGATACGATGAGATATATGGCGAGCAAGACCACAACGCCCGTCGCGGCGGGCGAGAGATGCATCAGCATACAGGAATTCCAGATGCTGCTTGATGCAGGAATGAGACTGGTTCGGCCTGACATATGCACGCTGCAGGGACTCACAGGCAATCTGAAGGTTGCTCATATAGCCGAGGCATATCATGCCGGTGTGATCCCGCATGTCCCCTGCGGAGCAGTAAATGTCATCGCATCGGCGCATTTTGCGGCGGCTATCCCGAACTTCTGCATCATGGAGAAGTTCCCGGGAAGGATGTGGGCAGAGGTTCAGAACGAGCTGCGGGAGGACTGCCGTATCAAAATAGTCAACGGCTATGTACAGCTGCCGGAGGGACCAGGCTGGGGCATAGAGCTGGCTGAGGACATACAGGAGAAGGTACCCTATAAGAAGGGCAACTGGAAGCTGGATGCGAGACAGCGCTGAAAGAATCCTCCGATAAGAGACGAAGCAAGGGAGACTGACAGCTGATACAACAGACAAAATCACCGCCATCCGATTTGGGTGGCGGTGATTTGCTGTGAGAGGACGGCGGCTAATTACCGCCTCCTACTCGATTTTAAAGCAGATCATTAAATCATCTGTAGCGAAAGAAGGTTTATAGGATCATTCTTCCTCATAGGAGACATCCATCGTAACGCTCTTGCCCTTGATGATACCGAAGGCAACTGCAACTACCAGGAAGCCCACATTCAGCAATACAAGCTTTGTATCGATGCTGGAAGCATTCATGTATGTGGCAAACAGAGATGCTATAAGCGCGATTCCGCAGAAGATCTTCAGAACGCCGTCGCTTACATGGAACTTGGAGCGTGCCCAGCACTCGGGAAGCAGCTTGGGGATACGAGCTGTAGATACAGCTACGATAGCGCCGGTGATACCTGAAAGGATCAGGGACATGTTGCCGAGTACGGAGATCGACAGACCGGATACGCAGCAGATAACGCCTACGATATAGAACATAGTCTGGATCTTCCACGGAACCTTCTTCTTGTTAAGTGCAGCGAAGGACTGAGGAAGCCATCCGTCATCGCACATCTGCATGATCGGCTTCGGGCTGGTAGCCATCTGGCTGTTAAGCGTCGAGGAAAGAGCGCCGCCTGCACCGCCGATGATGAAGAGGATATACAGAGGTCTGGAGAGGATCTCCTTTGCAACCATAGTCAGGTTCTCGCCGCCTACAACCGATACGGGAAGGACACCTGCAGCTACGAAGGAAAGTACGCCGTACAGAACCGCAACGCTGAGAGTGGAGATGATGATAACCAGCGGAATATCTCGTGTCGGATTCTTGGCCTCGGCCGAGAAGCTTACGATAACCGTAGCACCTCCTGTAGCGAATGTCAGAAGAGCGCCTGCCTGGCACATACCCATCAAACCGTTCATCATGAGGTATCCGTCATCTACGAAGTATGTTCCCCACTGTACCTTGCCGATACCGGCAACGCCGAACATGAGAAGAGAGAAGATAAGTACTATAACTATAGTATTCTGTACCTTTGCGAAAATATCAAGTCCGATGAGATTCAGAATAAAGAATATGGTAAGGATAGCGAGACCTACCCACTTCTCCATGCTGACTGCCCACCCGAACAGGGCGCACAGATAACTTGCCAGAGACAAGCCGTACATCGCCAGAGACATGTTTCCGATGATCTTCGTGATAACCTGCATTCCGGCAAAGGTCTTGCCTGCCAGCAGAGCTATCTGAGTGTACTCACCGCCGCGAAGACGGACACATGAACAGATGAAGATATAGGGAATAGCCTTGGCGCATGTGATCACCGCGGCGATCAGGAATGAAATCGGAACCGAACGGCCTGTCATAGCTATAGCTGCTGGCATCAGCGACATGATGCCGGCGCCGATGATCTGACCTACAGCGGTACCCATCAGATCCCAGAAACCAAGAACTCTATCAAGTTGTTTTGTTGAACTACCTTGTTGAGCCATAAAGAATTCTCCCTCCAAAATAAAAGTAGTAACGTACTGGTTATCTCGGTAGCTAGTCGAGACAAGAGAAATGTCAAAAACATTACTTTCGTTACTTAATTGTTAAGAAGCTTCTTCATTTAGTAACTCAATTGTACAGTTTTTGAGTTCTTTTAGCAACAAAATCGGTGCAGTTTACACAATTCAGTGTTTTAGCAAAAATACAAGAGACTGTTTTGTGAGTTTTGCACATCAAAATGTGCAATATATATGCAAGGCAAAAATAAAAAAGCGGACAAGTCGCTGCCTCAAAGAGACAGGGAAACTTGTCCGTTTTCAGATGATTGTGCTGCATTTTACTTCTAAAGCCCAGATGAAACCCTGTATATGATGAATTTCAGGTAAAAGGATGATGAGTCACCCGAGATCAGCACCGGATGATCCGGAGCCTGTGTGCGGCATTCCAGCTGGGTCTGGCGCTCATCACATCACGGCCATGCCGGGAACATAAGCGTGATCCATATGATATTAACCGCGGCATATAGTATCCAGGGAAGCCATCCCTGCTTGATGAGTGACTTCTGATCATATCCTCCTGCAGCCATCATGATGGGGATAGAGGATGTGGCCATGGGAGTAAGGAAAGCGCCCATGCAGGCCTGGGCAACCAGAAGCACGGCAGCCATGGGACTGCAGCCGAGCTTTGAGCAGGCAAGGATAACAAGCGGTCGTACGATATTGCCGGTGGCGCCGTTGTTCATGAACTGCGTCATGATATAGGGGATCATAAAGAAGATAGTATTGATCACAAACTCATTTCTGGTGTCGCCGATCAGAGTCACGATGGTGTTGCCTATCAGATCTCCGGCACCTGTCTTGACGAGCGCCTCACCTACCGCAAGGAAGCCCGCCAGAAGAAGCAGCATATCAAGCGGAAGGTTTGCGCGAACTTCCTTGACATTGAGCACGCCGAACAGATGCATGAGTATGGCACCGAGAAGCACTACCATCCACTGCGGAACGCCGAGCTGTTCAGAGAAGAACAGGCCGAGAGCCACACCTATGAATATGGAATAGCCGGCCACCTCCTGAACAGGAGCCATCTTCTCTGCCTTTTTTGCCTTTACATCCATGCCTGTGATAGGCACGGGCGCCTCATCGGGGCTCAGCTTCGGCGCGATGAAGATGCAGTATGCCAGCATCACCAGCGCAGGAACGATCTTGGATTTGAACGGATCCCACATAGTATATGAGTACCCGACCGCACCGAAGGTCTCCAGATATGTATTGAAGTTCAGGTATGCGATAGCACTGGATCCGATGGGGAGCCCGGTATTGCAGAGCAGACCGACAAGACCGAGCGCGAACATTCCCTTGGACGGGCTCTTGCCGCAGCGCTCACAGGTGCTTTGAAGCAGCGGATAGAATATCGCCATTCTTGCCATGGGACTTCCTGCAAACGGGATCATGATAAAAGCAAAAAGCAGAAACAAAGTCAGGCAGCGTTCAAATGAACCCTTGCCGACACGATATACCGCGTCAGTGATCTTGTTGACCAGCTGAGTCTTTGAGAAGCCCTTTGCCACTATGAACATGGCGCCCATGAGGATGACATTTTGCTCCGCGAACTTGGAAAGCGCAGTTTTGGCATCCAGGCAACCGGTGAGAACCATGAGTATCATGGCTATCATTGCGACGGCACCCATGTTGAACTTGTTGGTTCCAAGGACTACAAGCGCTGTCAGAAATATGATTATCGATATAGTAATATGTATGTCCATTTTTGTCCTCCGGATTCAAGCACGAGCCGTGAATGTATGTGCTCGTATTTGAATCGTCAATCAAGTTCGGAAGCTTACTTCCAAACTTTACTCCCTGTAAATACAGCTGCAAAACATATGGTTTCAACAGATATCAGCGATCCACGACGGATCCGTCCTCATGCAGGAATATGCCGCCGTACGCGCCCTTGAACGGAAAGACATTTTCGATATCATCTATGAGCTCTATGCCGAGTCCCGGTCCATCGGGAAGCAGGATGTAGCCGTTCTCCACCTTAAAGGGCTCCTTCATCTCCTTGTCAAGACGGCAGCTGCCGTTGGCCATCGGATATTCCTGCACCTCGAAGTTGGGAATGACCGCATCAAGCTGCAGGCATGCGGCTGTTGAGACCGGCCCGAGAGGATTGTGAGGTATCACATACACACCCTTGACCTCAGCCATGGCAGCTATCTTCTTGCCCGCCGTGATGCCTCCAGCTACACACATGTCAGGTCTGATGTAGCGGACATCTGTGTGCGTCATCAGTGAATCAAATTCGGCCGGATTGATAAAACGCTCTCCTGTGGCCACAGGGATATCACAGTTGCGGATAACCATTGACATGGCCTCGAGATTGTCCGGAATAGGATCCTCGTAGAAATAGGGTCTGTATTGACGCAGCTCCCGCCCCAGCTCGATAGCTTCAGCCGGGCGAAGACCTCTGTGAACCTCTATGGATATGTCAACACCCCAGCCGACAGCCTGGCGTATCGCTGCCATGGAGTGGCTGACTCTTTCTACTATGGATGTAAAGTTTTCTCCGCAGCTTTTATCCTCATTCTGCGCATGCCCGATGGAGAAGCGTATGGAATGGTAGCCTTGCTCGACAAGCTTTTTTGACTCGGCAGCCAGCTCATCCGCATCGCGTCCGCGGGCATTGACATAAATCTTGATTTTGTTTCTAGTTTTTCCGCCGAGCAGTTCGTATATGGGAACATTGAAAAATTTGCCCTTGATATCCCAGAGCGCGATATCTATCCCGGAAACCGCCGACATGGTGACAGATCCTCGAAAATGCATATTCCTGCTCAGTGCATTCCATATAAACTCGATATTCATCGGATCCAGACCTATGATCATCTTTTCCATCTGCTTCAGGACACCTGCCGTGGCCTCCTGATAGCCCCATGCACCGCATTCGCCGAGTCCTACTATTCCCTCGTCAGTATGCACCTTGACGAACAGATAGCGTCCTCCTGCGAGAACAGGCTCTACCTTTGTGATCTTCATGCTTTTTTACTCCCTTTCCGCTGTTGTTTAAGTGCTGACCCGAGCATCAAAACACCCGAATCAGCGGCTATAGCGATTGCTATGTGCTTCGTATTTTCACAATCGCATGCTCAAAAATAAATACAACATTGATCATACAGAAAGACAATTGCTGCGTAAAACGAGCAAAAATTTGTCTGAATAACCGCAGGTTTTGGCTTTGATCGGGGGAAAGGCAATTGAATGTGAGATTTTCACAAATGAACAGAAAAAACGCAGGCGGATTCAACAAAGGAAACACGCCTGCGGCAGGATAAAAACAAACTTATAGTTAGCGAGACTGAAAATGATTTCAGTCATGCTTTTTCGGATAAATCTCCCGAGCCAGCTCCAGAAAATTCCTGACAGCTGTGTAGAGGAAATGATCCTTTCGCCAGAAGATGCTGACGGAATGTGTCTGAGTTCCGTCATAGGGTATGCCTATGATATTGGGATTGGTTGCGATCACATCCCGAGGAAGAAAGCCTCCGGCAGCGCCCTGGATCACAAAGCGCTCCACGGTGTACATCTGCGGTGTATAGTGCAGAACTTTAAGCGAAAGCCCCTGTTCCTCAAAGAGCTTTCTTATGCGGCGCGGCTGGCTGAACCTGTCAGTAAGCATTACAACCGGATACCGACTGATCTCCTCAAGCGACACATGGTCATGCCCGGCCAGAGGATGATCCCGGCTAACACAATAGTACTGACAGGAGTTGATTGTGGGCCAGCTGCCGTAGAGCCTCTCAAACTCTTCAGAACCGCCGGGATGATCAACTGGGTTGCGAACAGTGATGATCAGATCTACATTTCCTGCGTCAAGCAGATTGAACTGTGTAGGAGTCGACTCCTCTGTCGGGTAGACAGTGATGTTCGGATATCGCTTTGAGTATTCCCGCACAAGAAGCGGAAAGACCTGATTGCCGCTGAGTGTAGAGATGCCGATACGGATAAAGTTGCGGGAAAGTGAAAGATTGGAGATGATCTCCTCCATATGATTGTACCGTCCCAGCACACTCGTGCATTCGCTGAGCAGCGTATGTCCCTCATCTGTTATGCTGAGCGAATTCTTGTCTCTGATGAAAAGAGGCACACCGACCTCGTCCTCCAGACTCTTCATGGACTTGGATATGGCGGGCTGGGAGATATGGAGCTCCTGCGCAGCCCCTGCAAAGCTGAGGTGTCGGCACACCGCCTGAAAGTATTCCATCTGCACCAGTGTCATGCTGTACCTCCTTATCGAGAGCAAGCCGTATGAAAGCCGACGATCATCACATCACAGCCGGGCAGGCGAGAAGAAATGATTCTGCGCCTTAAAGCTCGGATGAAACCCTGTATATGATGAATTTAAGATAAAGGGATGATGAGTCACCCGAGATCAGCACCGGATGATCCGGAGCCTGTGTGCGGTATTCCAGCTGGGTCAGGCGCTTATGAGCTCCGGATGCAGCCTCGCGGATGGTTTTCTGGAAAAGCTCACTGTCCATGAAGTGCGAGCAGGAGCAGGTGGCGAGATATCCGCCGTCTCTCACCAGACGCATGCCGCGCAGATTGATCTCCCTGTAGCCCTTGACAGCGGCCTTTATGGAGCTGCGGGACTTGGTAAATGCCGGAGGATCCAGGATAACAAGATCATACAGCTCGCCCTGAGCCTCGAGGCGCGGCAGCAGGTCAAACACATCCTCGCACAGAAAGCTCACCCTGTCGGATACTCCGTTAAGTGAGGCATTTTCCATGGCCTGTGCGATGGCGGGCTCGGACGCGTCCACTGCCGTGACAGATGACGCATGTGCCAGAGCGGCATTGAGAGCAAATGATCCGGTATGCGTGAAGCAGTCCAGCACACACGCTCCTTTGGAGTATTTCTTTATCGCCTCGCGGTTATACTTCTGGTCGAGAAAGAAGCCCGTTTTCTGTCCGTCCTGAACATCCACGATGTATCTGACACCGTTCTCGATGATGTGGATTCGGGTATCAAAGGGTTCGCCGATGAAGCCTTTTGAGCGCTCCATGCCCTCAAGCTCACGCACCTTGGCATCGCTTCGTTCATACACTCCACGGATTCTTATTCCATCCTCGGACAGTATAGACTTGAGCAGCTCAACGATGCGAAGCTTCATGCGGTCTATCCCGAGAGCATTGGACTCAACTACCAGAATATCCTCGAACTTGTCAATCACTATGCCGGGGAGAAAATCCGCTTCGCCGAAGACTACGCGGCAGGATGATGTGTCGACGCACGCTTTGCGAAGCTCCCATGCGTCTCTCAGACGGCGTGACAGAAAGGCATCATCTATGACAGCGTCGCGTCTGCGCGACATCATGCGTACAGCTATTCTGGAATGTGTGTTGATGAAGCCTCTGCCCATGGGATAGCCGTCGAAGTCTTTGACATCCACGATATCGCCGTTGGTGAAGCCACCCATGATGCCTTCTATTTCATTGTCGTATATCCACAGGCCGCCAGCCTTAAGTGCGCGGCCTTCGCCTTTTTTCAATGTTACAATAGCCATAATACTCCTTCGTGTCCATGTCTGCCGTCCGGGACTTATCTGATTTTAAAAGTCGGCTGCTTCGTGCCTGCGGCACTTTCGCAGCCTCCGTCAGGTATTCGCAATCCGCCCTGTCGGGCTACTTGCTCATACCTGCCAGCCCGTCCGATAGACATGGCCTTGCTTGTGCAAGCACAGCTCGTCCATGTCTGCCGTCCGGGACTTTTAAAGCAGGTACATCTTGTGCTGGGCGCATTTGTCGCGCATGCCTGAGGGCCAGATGCTTGCCTGAACTTCACCTACATGCGCACGGTTGAGAAGCAGCATGCACAGGCGGCTCTGTCCGATGCCGCCGCCGATGGTATACGGGAGTTCCCCGTTCAGAAGCATGCGATGGAACGGCAGTTTCTTGCGGTCGAGGCATTCGGAGATCTCAAGCTGCCTGAGCATGGACTGTTCGTCCACACGGATGCCCATGCTGGATATCTCGATAGCACAGCCGAGTGTCTCAAACCAGAAGAGCAGATCTCCGTTGAGCTCCCAGTCATCATAGTCGGGAGCGCGGCCGTCGTGAGGAAGGCCGTTGGAGAGAGCTCCGCCGATCTTCTCTATAAATATACAGCCGTGCTCATGAGCAAACAGGTTCTCACGCTCCTTCGGAGTCTTGTCGGGATACATGTCAAGAAGCTCCTGAGATGTGATGAATGTGACATCACTCGGCAGCTTGAGAGCAGCCTGCGGATATTTGTACCACACCTCATGCTGCATATGTTTGATGACAGTAAATATACGGCGCACGGTATCCTCGAGATAATCGATGGTGCGCTGTTCCTTGAGGATAACCTTCTCCCAGTCCCACTGATCCACATAAACTGAATGAAGATTGTCAAGCTCTTCATCCCGGCGGATGGCATTCATGTTGGTGTAAAGTCCCTCTCCCGGCTTGAAGCCGTAGCCTGCCAGCGCCAGACGCTTCCACTTGGCAAGAGACTGCACCACCTGCATGCTCATGCCGGGGATGGCCTTGATATCAAATTCTACAGGCCGCTCGACACCATTGAGATTGTCATTGAGACCGGAGTCCTCGGACACAAAAAGCGGAGCGGAAACCCGCTCCAGATTGAGCTGTCTTCCGAATTCCTTGGTAAATGTATCGTGAATATGACGAATCGCGTCCTGAGTCTCGTGAACATTCAGGACGGGATCATAGTTCTCTGGGATGATGAGTTCCATAATGATGCTCCCTTCGTGATTTCAAGGTATAGTGCCGTGTGCGGCTTCGTTTCATCATACAACGGCGGGATTTATTTTTCAATGAAAGAGACGGCGTCGGAGGTCGCGAGACTTGACCATCCTGCGCAGGGTCATTTATACTGTTCCGATAAGGAAACAAAAGGAAGGCGTGAGGAATCGTTATGAAAGAGAAGCTAAGTATCAGCGAGTACATATACATCGCCAGCATGCTGTTCGGTATGTTCTTCGGAGCCGGAAATCTGATATTTCCGGTGCATATGGGACAGATGGCGGGGAGAAACGTCTGGCCGGCGGTTGCGGGCTTTTGCGTGACCGGCGTCGGAATACCGCTTCTTGCAGTCGCGGCTCTCGGAATCAGCCGATCCGGAGGTCTCTTCGAGCTGGGAAGCCGGGTGAGCAGACCGTACTCCATGTTCTTTACATGCATGCTGTATCTGACGATAGGACCGTTCTTCGCCATACCGCGATGTGCGACCACATCATTTACGGTAGGTCTGGAGCAGGTGCTGCCGCAGGGCGGGAGTGCAAAGCTTTATTTGCTGGTTTTCTCGCTGATTTTCTTTGCTGCGGCACTGTTTTTCTCTCTCAGGCCGGGCAAGATCCTCATATGGGTCGGAAAGCTTCTCAATCCGGGATTTCTCGTATTTCTGGGTATACTGGTTGTTGCAGCTATGATGAATCCGGGGGCCGCAGTCGGGGATGTTGAGGCCGTGGAGGGATATGCGACCCAGCCGTTTGTGACGGGATTTCTGGAAGGATACAATACCATGGATGCGCTGGCGGGACTGGCATTCGGCATCGTGGTGGTACAGGTCATCCGCGGACTTGGCGTATCAAGAGCAGAGGATGTGGCGACAAGCACTGTGCTTGCAGGTATCTTCAGCTGTCTGCTGATGGCTGTCATATATGTGGCGGTGACGCTGATGGGCGTGCAGAGCCGCGGAATACTCGAGATCTCAGACAATGGAGGTATAGCATTTGCGCAGATAGCACAGCACTATCTGGGAGATGCCGGGCTGCTGGTGCTGGCAGCGACGGTTACGCTGGCCTGCCTTAAGACCTCTGTAGGACTTATCACCAGCTGTGCGGAGGCATTTACGGGAATGTTTCCGAAGGGTCCCTCATACAGGCAGTGGGCGATCATCTTTAGCCTGATGTCATTTACATTTGCCAATTTCGGACTGAGCAATATCATCGGATATTCCATACCCGTGCTGATGTTCCTGTATCCGCTCGCATGTACGCTGATACTGTTGTCGCTGTGCGGACGACTGTTTGACTATGATCCGGCAGTATACGGATGGACGACGGCGCTCACGCTTGCGGCTGCACTGTACGACTTTGTCATCTCACTTCCGTCCAACATATACGATGCGATCGGAGGCGATGCGATAAAGGCATTTGTGACAGGCTGGCTTCCGCTCTCGCAGATAGGTCTCGGATGGATATGCCCGGCGGTTCTGGGCTTTGCCATCGGCCTGCTCGTGCGGGCGGCAAGAAAAAGATGAAAGCATGACAGGCGCATCTTGGCAGGAGATGAAGCCTACAATGCTCCGGTGCGCAGCGCCCGAAAGAAGCTCTTCATCATCTGTGAGCATTCCTCACCGAGCACCCCGGATGTGACGCTGACCTGATGATTAAACCCCTTTTCATTGGTCATATCCAGAACCGAGCCGCAGCAGCCGGCCTTTGGATTCATGCATCCTATGACAAGCCTCGGTATGCGCGCCTGTACTATCGCACCGGCGCACATGGGACAGGGCTCAAGCGTCACATACATTGTACACCCCTCAAGCCTCCAGTCACCGATCACTTTGCAGGCCTTGCGGATAGCGTTGATCTCCGCATGAGCCAGCGTGCTGCGGTCGGTGACTCTTCTGTTGTATCCCCGTGCGATGATTTTGTCCTCGTATACGATGACGCAGCCGATAGGCACCTCGCGAAGCCGGCGCGCCTTGCGTGCCTGAAGCATCGCCTGCCTCATATAGTATTCGTCTGTCATGAATTCTTCCCTTTTTATTCACCTTTTGTGAATCGAATGCCCACAGGTTATGTGATATGATATAGTCTATCATAAACCGAGGATATGGTTTATGCATTTTGATAGTCAACCGGCAGACCGCAGCAGACGGTGATGCCGTGATGAAACCGGAGGATGGTCATGCCGAAGATTCTTGTATGTGATGATGACAGGGAAATAGTTGAAGCTATAAATATATATCTCTCATCAGAGGGATTTGATGTGGTGCCGGCCTATGACGGAGCGCAGGCGCTTGAGATTCTGGAAAATGAGGATATAGATCTGCTGGTTCTTGATGTGATGATGCCGGGCATGGACGGAATACGCACGACGCTGAAGATCCGTGAGACGAGCGCCATACCGATCATCATACTCAGTGCGAAATCAGAGGATCAGGACAAGATACTCGGGCTGAATATCGGAGCCGACGACTATCTGACGAAGCCGTTCAATCCCATGGAGCTGGTGGCCAGAGTCAAGTCGCATCTGCGCCGCTACAAGACGCTGGGCAATATAAGCGGCGAACAGAATTCAAAGGTATTTACCTGCGGAGATCTGACGATCAATGATGATACCAAGGAAGTTACGGTGAACGGGGAGCCGGTCAAGCTCACTCCCATCGAGTACAATATACTCCTGCTTCTGGTCAAGAATCCCGGAAAGGTCTTCTCGATTGACGAGATCTACGAGCAGATATGGAATGAGGAGGCGATCGGTGCAGACAATACCGTAGCGGTTCATATCCGCCATATACGCGAGAAGATAGAGATAGATCCGCGCAATCCGCGCTATCTCAAGGTGGTATGGGGAGTAGGATACAAGGTTGAGAAACAGTAAATATGGACAGCCGAGATCAGAAAGCATATTTTATCAGGAAGATTTTGCTGTTTATCATGCACGGCACCGCTTTGGCTGCATTTGCCATAGGTGTCGTGATGATTTATTCCAATGAAAACTTCAAAAAAGGCGTCACGCGCATGAACAACGAGGTCTATGAGGACTCGTTGGTTTTTGTGGAGCAATTTGAAGATGATATCGTCTGCATCACGGACTATATATCTACAAGGGATATCTTTGAGACCCGGGGAATGCTGGATCTTGACAAGCACATAATATCCATAGATGCCGGACCTCTGGAGAGCAGCGAGTATACGATTCAGGAGGTCATAACAAGAGCCCGTCAGATGGGCTACTATTTTGATGAGACATATCAGCTCCAGAAGAGCCCCGGTGCTGATGAGAACCCGGACATCAGTGAGCAGGTCACGATCGACTGGGACAACTATGATCCGAATCATGTATATTCCGGACCGGATGACTCCTATATGACATGGGATGATTTTGTAAAGGATATGCTGGGGAAGCTGAGCAAATACACCATCGCCTACGATCGTCTGTATTCGGATCCGACAAATGTGGTCTTTTATGCAATGAGTGATAATGATATCTTCGCCAATCGCGATCTGGAGGACAGAGTGCAGGCGGAGGTAGACGCCGTCGATGTATCCGAGGCCGTACCGGCGGCTGTATACGCGACGACCGCAGACGGTATCACGATCCCGGAGTCCGGGTCGGATGCGGCCGGGGTCGAATCGGGAGCCGAGCCTGAGCATACCGAGGTCGAATCGCAAGCCGAGCCTGAGCATTCCGAAGTCGAATCGGGAGCCGAGCCTGAGCATACCGGGGTCGAATCGGAAGCTGGGACTGAGCATTCCGAGGTCGAATCGCAAGCCGAGCCGGAGCATTCCGAGGTCGAATCGGAAGTTGAGCCGGAGCATTCCGAGGTCGAATCGGAAGCCAAGCCTGAGTATGCCGATGCCGGTCAGAAATCCGAGCCGGACGGGGTCATCTTACAGGACACGCCCATGGGAGTCACAGATACCAATCAGGGCATAAGCTCAAGGGATGACAAGCTCTCACAGAATGAGTCATATGAGGAATATGAAGACCACTATAAAGCGGCGTCGGATATTATAAAGAAACTCGGGCGGTATGCGATCATCGAATCGGACTATCTGCTTACAGATACAAATCTGGCAAAGGTACCGGAGAATCTGGCATATCTTTCCACCAAGGTTCTATCCAACAACTCAAGACATTACTTCATGGCTGTCGGAATCGATACCGCATATCCGTCAGAGGATATATATTATCTGAGCAACAGAGCATACTCATACGAGAGAAACAGCTACTTTGCGGGACTTGCAACCACGCTGATAGGAGCAGTCGGAATGTTTGTGACGCTGGCTGTCCTTATATCAATGTCAGGAAAGGCCACAGAGGACGCAAAGGTCGCAACGCTCATGGCCATAGACAGGAGGAGCCCGGAGTACCGTATCATAGCGTGTCTGATAGCGATCATCATAGCGCTGGTTTTCTGCGACAATATAGGCTCAAAGCTTCTTCATATGTATCTGGGGGAGAAATTCTGGCCGCTTGCGGAGCTCATGCTCAAGGATGTATGTGTATATACATGCACGACATTTACCGGATTTTCCCTGATCAGATCCGCCAAGGCGGGGATACTGTGGGATACAAGCTGTATAAAGCTGGCGATGGACACTCTTAACCGAATTATGCGGCGGGAATCATTTTCGAAGCGCTCGCTTCATCGGTCGGTGCTTTATATGACCGCCAATGTGCTGCTGATCGCCGGAACCGTCATCATGATATTCAACGAGACGACGCTGATTCACCGCATCATGATACTGGGGCTCATCGCCGCGACACTGGGCTGGAACTTCTTCTGCTTCTACAGTCTGACCAAGAAATCCGCAGAGACAGACCTGATAGGCGAGGCCATAAAGCGTATAGCCGGAGGCGATATCGGATACCAGCTTGACCTGACCGAGTTTGAGGGCAAGGAGCTTGATCTGGCAACAGACATCAACAATATAAGCTTCGGACTCGACGCATCGGTGAACGAGCAGACCAAGGCGGAGAGAATGAAGGCGAATCTGATCACCAATGTATCGCATGATATCAAGACTCCGCTTACATCAATCATCAACTATGTAGATCTGATAAAGCGACGCAATCCGCAGGACGAGAAGATAGTCGAATATATAGGCATACTGGAGCAGAAGTCGCATTATCTGAAGTCTCTGACAGAGGATCTGATAGAGGCAAGCAAGGTATCCTCCGGCAATGTGACTCTCCATATGGCGGCTATAGATCTGACGGAGCTGGTATCTCAGGCCAATGGGGAATTTGAAGAGAAGTATGCTCAGCGGGGGCTGAAGATAGTAGATACGATACCGGATGAGCCGGTGATCATATGGGCGGACGGAGATGCTCTGTGGCGCGTTCTGGAGAATATATACAACAATGCATATAAATATGCACTTGAGAACTCGCGGGTATATGTGGATGTTGAGATGCTGCCCGGAAGCTTTTTAAATGCATCAGTCGGCGCGGTATCCTCAGACAGATTCGCTCGGGAGCCCATGTCGGCTGAAGGGAAAGAGCGGATGCTGCAGACGGGTGTCGAGAGCAGCACGGCATCAAACAAAAAAGCAGACACGGCGCTGCCGGACGAAGAGACCGGCAATCAGATAGGAGTTCACGGAACAGTAAGGCTTACACTGAAGAATATGTCGGCAAGTCAGCTGAATATCAGCGCGCAGGAGCTGACGGAGAGATTTGTAAGAGGTGATGATTCCCGAACCACGGAGGGTCACGGTCTGGGACTGTCGATCGCCAGCTCACTGACTCAACTGCAGGGCGGACGCTTCAGTATCAGCATAGACGGCGATCTGTTCAAGGCAGTGATTGAGTTTGCTTATTAAAGAACATGTATAGCAGCTGTAAGGCTCCGGCAGCACAGATAAAAACAAAAAAGCACCTCTTGCAGCGGGCTTAAATCATAAGCCGTACTGCGGAGGTGCTTTTGCTTTTATTTTGGCCTTACAGGAAAGCTTTCTTATGCCTTGCCGTTGCAGCCGAGCACATCGACGATCTTATGGCGAACCATCTCCTTGATGTTGGCGCGTGCCGGCTTCAGATATTCGCGGGGATCGAAAACTGCGGGATTCTCTGAGAGGAATCTGCGGACGGAGCCCGTCATGACAAGCCTGATATCAGTATCTATATTGATCTTGCATACAGCGGATCTCGCCGCCTCACGGAGCTGATCCTCCGGAACTCCGATAGCTCCAGGCATCTGACCGCCGTACTCATTGACTACATTGACCCATTCCTGAGGAACCGATGAGGCTCCGTGCAGCACGATGGGGAATCCGGGGAGGTTCTTCTCCACCTCATGAAGCACATCAAAGCGCAGCTGGGGCTTAGTACCGGGCTTGAACTTGTAAGCGCCGTGGCTGGTGCCGATGGCTATGGCCAGAGAGTCGCAGCCTGTTTTCTCGGCGAACTCAAACACCTCTTCCGGACGGGTATAGCTGCATACATCGCTCTTTACATCATCCTCTATACCGGCGAGTATGCCGAGCTCCGCCTCAACGACGACTCCGCGCTCATGGGCATAGTCAACCACGCGCTTTGTCAGCTCTATATTCTCTGCGAACGGAAGCGATGATCCGTCGATCATGACGGAAGTGAATCCTCCGTCGATGCAGGATTTGCATGTTTCAAAATCCGGGCCGTGATCAAGATGCAGCGCTATGGGGATATCCGGACAGCAGATGACTGCCGCTTCCACCAGCTTCACCAGATAGTTATGATTTGCATATTTTCTGGCGCCCTTGGAGACCTGAAGTATGACGGGAGCATGCTCCTCCTGACAGGCCTCTGTGATGCCCTGTATGATTTCCATATTGTTGACATTGAAGGCTCCTATGGCGTAGCCGCCGTCATATGCCTTTTGGAACATCTCCTTCGTAGTAACAAGTGCCATGTCTGACTCCTTTCGCATACAGGTCATGGATGCAGAAGCATATGCCTGTACAGATATCATGAATTTAACCGTCCGGCGGACACAGCCTCTTTGTGTAGGCACAGGGCGCTCTGCCTGCCGTCCGTGACTTTTAATGTATGATACCACACGGCAGGGAAATGTGGTACATTTGATGAAATAATGCCCGGGCGCATCCGCAGGACATGCTCATATGATGCTGCGGATGGATCGACGGGTGCAGGATGCATGAAACGGCCGTGCGTCGCCGGTGCATGCTGTCAGCTTATGAGACAAGGAGATAGGGAATGAAGGCAGTCATAATGGCGGGAGGCAAGGGAACACGGCTTGAGGAGCTGACAAAGGGTTTGATCCCGAAGCCCATGGCTTTGATCGACGGCAAACCGCTTCTTGAAAGACAGATAGAGAATATAAGACAGTACGGATATGACGATATAACGCTGGTGACAGGGCATCTGGCAGATGTCATAAGGGATCATTTCGGGGACGGAAGTGCGTATGGCGTGAGCATTGACTATCTTCATGAGACGAGTCCGCTCGGCACGGCGGGATCTTTTTACTATCTGAGGGAGCACCTGCACGGGGAAAGCGACTTTCTGCTGCTCAACGGAGATATACTTTTTGATGCGGAGCTTTCGAGAATGGAGGCTGCTCACAGGGAAAATCACGCCATGATCACGATTCTGGCTCATCCGAATGCTCACCCGTACGACTCGGATCTGATAAAAACAGATGCCGGAGGATATGTGATCGGTTTCGATTCCAAGCACAATATGCGCGATTACTGGTATGATAACTGCGTCATTGCGGGTATCTTCATGATGAATGAGAGCGTCTGCGATCTGGTCAGATCGCCCGTGAAGACCAATCTGGAAAATGATGTCATAGCACAGCTTGTAAGGCAGTCAAATCATGAGGTTTATGCATATCGCACGCCGGAATATGTTCGTGATGTGGGGACGGTTGACCGTATCCGTGCGGCAGAGGATGATCTGCGCAGCGGGCTTGTAAGCAGAAGAAATCTGAGAAATCCTCAAAAGGCGATATTTCTTGACAGAGACGGTGTGATCAATGAGTACAAGGGCTTCATCACCGATACAGATGATCTGGAGCTGATAGACGGCGCGGCGCAGGCGGTAAAGAGAATCAATTCATCGGGATATCTGGCGATAGTCGTGACCAATCAGCCGGTGATAGCTCGGGGACAGGTGACTTTGGAAGAGCTGGATGAGATGCATCGCAAGCTGAAGACTCAGCTCGGCGCTGAGGGCGCATATGTGGATGACATATATTACTGTCCGCATCATCCGGACAGAGGATATGAGGGCGAGCGCATCGAGTACAAGACAGACTGTAACTGCAGAAAGCCCAAAACAGGCATGCTGCTGGCTGCCGCCGAAAGATACAACATAGATCTGTCTCAATCATGGGTGATAGGAGATGCGACGACTGATCTGGAGATGGGACGCAGAGCCGGATGTCATACTGCGCTGGTTCGCACAGGCCTCGCCGGTTCGGACGGAAAGTATGAAGCGGCATGCGAGCTTGACTGCAGGGACCTGAGCGCAGCCGTTGACGCAATACTCGGGCAGTGATCCCGGCCTGTATCATGAGAATCGCAGCATAGGTCAGACAGACATCCCGCATAAGCAAAGCAGATGTGTCAGATGCGGGGCGTGCTGCCTATCGGACCGCGTCAGACAGGCAGACACCCCGCATAAGTAAGGCGGGTGTGTCAGATGCAGGGAATGCTGCCTGCCGCACAGCCGTCACCGGCACCATCTGCCGCTTGCGCCGCAGGGCAGGATGAAGGATGACTCCTGTGCTGCACAGACTGAGCGGCCTGATGATGTGTCTGCATTATCACCAATCGAGGCTTTGCTGACCGGAAGACCGATCTCGCCGGATTCGACATGTCCGCCGTGTCCGGATTTTACGGCAGCTGTGAGCATGTAGGTGAGGACACCGGGCTGAAGCCCTGTTGTATATGAGTTTATGAGGAAGAAAAGCGCATCCTTGCTGAGAAGCTGCGCACAGAGCGTGACCAGATCATAGATGCAGTCCTCAATCTTCCATATCTCACCCTTGGGGCCTCGTCCGTAGGACGGGGGATCCATGATGATCGCGTCATATCTGTTGCCGCGGCGTATCTCACGCTCCACAAATTTCTGACAATCATCGACGAGCCAGCGTATATGAGCCTCGGACAGTCCGCTGTCGGCGGCGTTCTCTCTGGCCCAGGTCACCATACCCTTGCTGGCGTCGACATGAGTCACCTCGGCTCCTGAAGCGGCTGCGGCGATCGTGGCTCCGCCGGTATAGGCGAAGAGATTGAGCACGCGTATGCTGCGGGAGGGATCCTTGATCTTAGCTTCGGCTATGATATGCGAAAACCATTCCCAGTTGGCGGCCTGTTCCGGGAAAAGCCCCGTATGCTTGAAACTGAATGGCTTGAGGTTGAAGGTCAGCGTCCTGCCGACGGCCTCCAGATCATAATGAATGCGCCACTGCTTCGGCAGGTCGAAGAATTCCCACTCGCCGCCTCCCTTTGATGAACGGTGATAATGAGCATTGAGCCTGTTCCAGCTCGGATGTGCCTTGGGTGTGCTCCAGATGACCTGCGGATCAGGACGCAGCAAAATAAACCTCCCCCAGCGCTCAAGCTTCTCTCCGGAGGAGGTATCAAGTACTTCATAATCTTTCCAGTTCTTTGCTGTCCACATGCACGCCAGTATAGCACACTCCGGCGGATATTCGCAATTACTGCACCGGCACAGGTGTCAAAGCGCTACTGCGCCGACTCAGATGTCAAAGCATTACTGTGCCAGCTCCTGTGCCAGCGCGTCTATCTGCGCCTCGCTCGCCTCGTCAAGTGCTGATGTGATCTTGACCGTGGTCTCGGCATATGTGATATCCTTGCAGCCCTCGAGACGCTTTTGCATGCATCTTGCCGCTGTGGGCGCCCAGGATCCGTTTTCAATGAGGCCGATCCTTCTGGACTTGAAGTTTCTTTCGGAAAGATCCGATATAAACTCACGCATGGCGGGGAAGACATCACCGTTGTAGGTGGTGCTTGCAAGCACCAGACGGTCATACCGGAATGCGCAGGAGACAGCCTCGGATATATCGCACTGAGTCAGATCGGCCAGAGTAACCTCGCTGCAGCCGTGCTCGTGGAGCCTCTCAGCCAGAAGCTCGGCAGCCTGCTCGGTATGTCCGTAGACAGAGCAGTAGGCGATGAGCACGCCGCTTGTCTGCGGACGGTAGGACGACCATGTATCGTAAAGCCCGATATAGTATTCAAGATTTTCAGTGAGCACGGGACCGTGAAGCGAGCAGATGATGCGGATATCAAGAGCGGCCGCCTTCTTTAAAAGAGCCTGTACATTGGCACCGTATTTTCCGACGATGCCGAAATAGTATCTCGCAGCCTCATCCTCCCATTCTTCATCAGCATCAGTGGCACCGAATTTGCCGAAGCCGTCGGCAGCGAAGAGCACCTTTTCCGTCTCATCATATGTGACCATGACCTCCGGCCAGTGAACCATGGGAGCGGCTACAAAATGCAGCACATGCCTTCCCAGAGTCAGCGTGTCTCCATCGTTTATGATGAGATTTCTTCCGGTATAGTCTGTACCGAAGAACTGCTTTATCATGGCAGACGCTTTTGCCGAGGATACTATGACAGCCTCGGGATAGCGCTCCATGAATGCGGCTATATTTGCAGAGTGATCCGGTTCCATATGCTGTATGATGAGATAGTCCGGCTTTCTGCTGGCCAGCGCCTCCGCAATGTGCGAGAACCATTGATCCTCGAGACCGTCGCCGACGCTGTCCATCACGGCGATACGCTCATCGACTATCGCATATGAGTTGTAAGCCATGCCGTGCTCAAGGTCGAACTGTCCTTCGAAGAAGTCGACCTCATAGTCGTTGACGCCTACATTGAAGATATCTGATGTGATCCGATCCATACATCCACCTGCAGCCTCCGGCTGCATCATCCTTTCTGAACTAACTTTGGTTCGGGTGCGCCCGAACAGAGCGATGTGACTGTGCCTTGTGCCGCGCGGCCGCGGCCTCGAATATCATAGCATATTTGTCAGCCGTGTCAAAAGAGGTTCCCTATGTCCTGCGTGCAGCCATGAAAACCGTAAGAAAACCGGAAGGAAAACGGAAGGCGGAGTTTGTTGTATCTTGAGGTTAAGACTGATAGACTCTAGAAAATGACAGATGAATGACAGGCAGGAGGGCAGCCGGTATGAAAAAATTTATAAGGACGATCGTCGCCGGAATATTTGCGGGATTCCTGCTATGCGGAAGCCCGATGACATCACAGGCGGCGCAGCAGGGCTGGGCGCAGGAAAACGGAAGATGGATATATCTGAATGCAGACGGCAGCCGGGCGCATTCGACATTCAAGCAGTCGGGAAGCGAGTGGTTCTATCTTGACGACAGCGGATATCTTGCGGTGAGCAGACTGATTGAATACAACGGAAACTATTATTATCTTGACGACAGCGGAGTCATGAAGAAGAATACATGGGCAGAGCTGGAAAATGCTGAAAACGATGAGCAGTTCCCGGAGACGGTCTGGTACTACCTTCAGGCATCCGGCAAGGCCTGCATGGACGGCAAAAAGGATATAAACGGTCAGACCTATATATTTGACGATCAGGGAAGGATGCTGTACGGATGGATCATTCCCGAGGATGACGGAACATATACCATGGCCGACAAGGGCGAGGATTCCGTGGAATGGGCAGAGGCGGTCTATTACTGCGGGGCAGAGGATGACGGGGCTATGGTCAAGGGACAGTGGAGAAAGCTCAGAGTCTACGATCCGAGTCCGTCAGGTAAGCGCCAGGGCTCGGAATTCTGCGACTATTGGTTTTATTTCAACACCAATGGCAAGAAATACCGCAATGAGGATGATGAAAAGACATATGTTCAAAAGAGCATAAACGGCATTAAATATGCATTTGCCGATGACGGACACATGCTTTCGGAGTGGGTGGACGATGACGGAGATACATCGGAGGTGAAGTATTTCGGAGACCCGTCGAGCGGAGCAAGGATGAATAAGGGATGGTTTAAGGTGGTCCCGAGCGAAGGCCTTGATTCCGAGAATTCCGAGAGCGGAAGCAACAAGGCTCAGTGGTATTATGCGGATTCAAGCGGAAATCTGTATAAAAACGCGGTAAAGACGATAAATGATAAGCGATATCTGTTCGATGAGACGGGAGCGGCGAGGACAGGGCTGTACTATCTGGTTTACAGCGACGGCGAGATCAGAGAGATACATGAAATCGAGTACGGTGAGAACTCCTCGAGCGGGGCGGAATCACTTGATGAATATACGAAGCTTGACAGCGAATATATACCGGACGAGTCGTCAGGAAAGACCGGGCTGTATTACTTCGCGCCGCCTGTGGACAGCGACGCATCCATGCAGACCGGAGCTGTAAGCATAGTGTCGAACGCAGAGACGCTGTCGTTCAGATTTGAAACCTCCGGAAGCAGGAAGGGAGCGGGCGTCAACGGCAGAGAAGGGGATTCATATTATATTAACGGACGCAAGCTTACGGCGGACGCGGAGAATCGCTTCGATATCTACGAGTGCACATTTGCATCCAACGGAAAGGTCGAGACACTCGGACAGTTGTGCAGCGCGCAGGATGTGATCAGCGGTTCGACGGATGCGGACTACTGCGTGATATCCGCCACAGGAACCATCATCAAGACCGGAACAAAGAAAAACGGCGATGACTACAGACTGACCATGAAGGGCTATGAGCTTATAAAGATATCGGTGGGCGGCTCCGACAAGGAAGTGCTCTGGGAAAAAATCACGCAGTAACTCATCACCGGGCACAGTGATAATGACCGAAAAACTTAAATATTCATATCCGTATTTTGCGCGTATAATAGCTCTGATATCGTACACGGATATATGTCATCGGAAAGGAAGAGATAATATGAAGAAGATCATCCGGACAATGCTTGCGGCGGCAGCCATGACGATGCTTGCGTCTATGCCGGCCTGGGCTGATACTATAACAAACATCACGGTAAAGGCCGGAGTCCCCAGTGACGATGAGCCCATGGATGCGGCTTCTCCGGTTGCTCCAAGATTCACCATAGAGTCGGGAGACTGCTATGTCGCGGATATGTATGAATACAGCGATTCCAGCAGAGGCGATACGGCACATTCCTATGTGCTTGAGGTCTATGCCAACAGCGGCAGCACCTTTCAGGTCAGCTCGAGCGCGCTGAATGTCAGTACAGTCAACTGCACGGGCGTTTCGAGAATCTCTGTGGTCGACAGCACGCATGTGACCCTGAGAGTCACCGCATATCCGTACTACAAGTGGGAGGAGCCCGATGTAGAGGAAAATGCAAGCGGCAAGAGCCTCAAGATCTCAAAGCACGGCGCACCCACCGCAGACTACATCATCGAGTATACCAATCAGAGCGGCGAGGCCAAGTCCGTAAAGGGCTCAACCACGAAGGGTACGCTTTCTATCGAATCTTATAAAAAGCCATATACCGGAAACAGCAGCTACAAGCAGGATGCCGAGATCACGGGCATAGCGGTAAGAGTGCGCGGAAAGGCCGGAGAAAACAACAATACTGCTCCGAGCGACTGGAATATCGTCGAGGGCTATGTGAATCCCGATGACTATGATTTTATCAACTATGAGACATGGAGTGATGTCGGATCGCCCATCTCCTACAACAGCGGAACTACATCAACCAGCGGAGTGACGCAGGGCAAATGGGAAGGCGGCGGATACACCTGGAGATACATCAGAAACGGCGCATATGTATACAGTGACTGGGTACAGGACAACGGATTCTGGTACTATATGGGAGCCGATGGTCTGATGCAGACCGGTCTCATCAATATCAACAATCAGATATACTACCTCAATCCCGCGTATGACAGCACATACGGAAGGATGCTGGTAGGATGGCAGAGCGTCAACGGCGCAAATCATTACTTCCAGGAGGAATACAACAGCACATACGGAATGATGCTCAAGTAAGACGACAGCATCTCTGCTGTAAGCGCACAGGCGGCCCCGAGGAGCCGCCTGTGATGCGTGTATAAGGTATGCGATAGTGTGCAATAATTAGGAAAACATGGCTTGACTTATTCGGATTATACACATAGAATGTGCCATTGACTCGGCTTTGAAGAACATACTTTAAGCAAGCCGAAGATGCAGTAAAGGAGTGAAAAAACATGGCATCAAACAAAACAGACTTTACGAGCGGCAGGATCTATCTTCCGCTGATAAAGTTTATGATCCCGGTATTTTGCGCGAGCCTGCTGCAGGTCATGTACGGCGCAGTGGATCTCATCGTAGTAGGAAGATTTGCCGAGACGGCGGATGTATCCGCAGTCTCTACGGGAAGTCAGGTGGCGTCCACAGTCACATCGGTCATCATGGGGCTGTCGATGGGCGTTACAGTGCTTCTGGGGCACAGCCTTGGACTGAAAAAGCTTGACGAGGCCGGTATGGTCGTCGGAGGGGGTATAGTATTTTTTGCCGTGGTTGCGGCAGTTATAACCGCGATACTTCCGGTAAACGCCGCCGCGATAGCGCGGCTCATGAAGGCTCCCGCGGAAGCATTTGATCAATCGGTGGCCTATATCAGAATCTGTATGCTGGGCGCGGTATTTATAGTCGCCTACAATGTGCTTTGCAGTATATTCCGCGGAATAGGCGACTCCAAGACGCCGCTGATGGCGGTGATCATTGCCTGTATAGTAAATATATTCGGGGATCTGTTTCTGGTTATAAAGCTGAATATGGGAAGCGCGGGAGTGGCCATAGCGACTGTCGCGGCGCAGGCAGTGAGCGTAGTGGTTTGCCTGATGGTTCTCAGAGGAAGAGAGCTGCCGTTTAACTTCAAGACATCCATGATCGGATTTCATAAAAAGGTGATATCCAAGATAGCGCAGATAGGCGCGCCGCTGGCACTGCAGGATTTTCTGGTCAGCGTCTCCTTCCTGGTTGTCATAGCTATCGTCAACAATCTGGGGGTTGTAGTCAGTGCGGGCGTAGGAGTAGCGGGCAAGATCAGCGGCTTTGTCATGCTGTTTCCGTCGGCCATGTCTCAGGCGGTATCGGTATTTACGGCTCAGAACTACGGTGCTGCGAACTATGACCGTGCGGCAAAAGGCCTTATATACGGAGTGGCGACGGCGCTTTGCGTGAGCGTGGTCGTGTGCTGCGTGGCATTTTTCAGAGGGGATCTGCTGGCGGGACTCTTTGCCAGTGATCCGGAGGTTATCGCCGCCGCGGCTGATTACCTTAAGGCATACGCATTTGATACGGTGCTTACAAGCATCATGTTCAGCTTCACCGGCTATTTCACCGGATTTCAGAAGACCGGCTTTGTCATGTTCCAGGGGATATTCTCGGCATTCTGCATAAGGATACCTATAGCATATATCATGAGCAAGAAAACGCCGGTCAGCCTGTTTAAGATCGCGCTCGGAACGCCGGCATCCACATTTGTGCAGTGCATCATGTGCTTTATATATTTTGCCCATGTCAAAAAGCAGCTGGCGCAGAGAACAGCCGACAGTTTGCGCTGAGCGTAGCAGCAAAGATAACAAGAGGGGATCGGGCTTTTTGCCCGGTCCCCTGCCTTTATCACCATGTTGTCAAATTATTTAACATATGAATAGTGCCTGAACAGCTTGTTCATGCCATAGCCGGTCGCGTAGTTGATGGAATTGCCGTACATGGCATTGGGCATCACTATCCATTTCGTGCCCCATTCCCCGGCATAATCCTCGCTTGATGCAAGCGCTGAGCGGCTCACGGCATCAAGTCCCTCCGCGGTAAACGCATCAGTGAAATCGCCTATATTATCACCCAGAAGCATAACTATCTCATGCGGCTCGAGCTTAGCGGTTGTCGCACAGTCTACAGCACTTCCGTCTGTACGCTGTCCGTTGGGATATGCAGCATTGCCGTCTCTTATGGCTGTGCGGGCCGGCTCCTTGCTGGAGCCGTTGAGCTTGTTGTCATTAACGATCAGATGCTGATCATCAACCGGGAAGCCCAGTTTCTTCATTGACTCGTAGGATATATCATATATGGTCTTGCCGCAGGTCTGATACAGACTGCTGCCTATCTCGGTTCCGT
>CAVIJY010000008.1:0-46375 GCA_963643215.1 Lachnospiraceae bacterium
TGCATTTGACACGAGGCGTGGCTCAGTTTGGTAGAGCGCAGCGTTCGGGACGCTGAGGCCGCAAGTTCGAATCTTGTCGCCTCGATTTATGGCCAATTAGTCAAGCGGCTAAGACGTCGCCCTCTCACGGCGAAGGCCCGGGTTCGATTCCCGGATTGGTCATCCGGCTCCGGCATCCGGAGTATTTTTTTGGAAAACCTGCTTCCTTAGCACAGTCGGTAGTGCACTTCACTCGTAATGAAGGGGTCGCCGGTTCGATTCCGGCAGGGAGCTTTGTGCATTCACAACCTAATCATTTATATTTCATCAAGGCCAATTAGTCAAGCGGCTAAGACGTCGCCCTCTCACGGCGAAGGCCCGGGTTCGATTCCCGGATTGGTCATATCAAAAAGGCTTCGGTTCACCCGAAGCCTTTTCTGTTTTATCAGTATGTTTTCAGACTCTCTTGCATCTTGGCGCTTTGGTTCTCTTACTATCCCATCATATCGAAAAGGCTGATCTGATTGCTCTCGGGAAGTCCGTTCAATGCTCCCAGCCCGCTGAGCGTCTCAACCAGAGTCGTACCTATCTTCGCCCGGCTCTTCAGATCGTCTCTTGACAGATATCTGCCCTTTGCGGCCGCATCCTCCAGCTGCCTTGCCACCGACTCTCCAAGTCCGCTTATGCTTGAAAAGCTCGGTCTGAGCTTTCCGTCCTCTATCGAAAACCTTGTTGCCTTTGACTTATACAGGTCTATCGGAAGAAATTCATATCCCCTCGCATACATTTCCCTGGCTATCTTCAGATCTCTCAGTGTATCGCTTTCTGTAGCCGAAAGCTTGTCCTTGGCATTGAGCTCTGCTATGGCCGCTTCCGCCACATCTCTTCCTCGGCACATCAGCTCATAGTTCATGCCGCTTGCCATGATGGAAAAATAGGACGCGTAGTATGCCAGCGGATAGAATATCTTACAGTAAGCTATACGCCAGCTCATCATGACATACGCCGCCGCGTGCGCCTTCGGGAACATGTATTTTATCTTCTTGCAGGAATCGATGTACCACTCCGGTACTCCGTGCTCCCGCATCGTCGCCTCCCATTCTGGCGTCAGCCCCTTGCCCTTTCGCACAGCCTCCATTATCTTGAATGACTGTCCGGGGTCAAGATGCATCCCTATCAGATAGATCATGATATCATCACGGCAGCATATGGCGGTAGATATCGTAGCCAGCCCCTGCTTTATTAGATCCTGCGCATTGCCCAGCCACACATCGGTTCCGTGAGCCAGTCCCGCTATGCGCACCAGATCCGAGAAGCCCTTGGGCTGAGCATCTATGAGCATCTGCATGGCGAAGTCCGTTCCGAATTCCGGTATGCCGAGAGAGCCCAGCGGACAGCCGCCTATGTCATCCGGCGTGATCCCGAGCACCTGAGTTCCCTTGAACAGCTCCATGGTCTCCCTGGAATCCAGCGGTATATCCTTGACCGGGTCTATTCCTGTCAGATCCTGCAGCATACGGATGATCGTTGGAGCCTGATGCCCCAGTATATCCAGTTTCAGCAGGTTCTGATCGATCGAGTGATACTCAAAATGCGTTGTGATGGTGGACGTCGTCATATCATTGGCAGGCCGCTGCACCGGAGTAAAGCTGTATATCTCCTCTCCGTGCGGAAGCACTATTATACCGCCTGGATGCTGCCCCGTAGTTCTCTTTATGCCTACACATCCCTTCAGCAGCCTGTTTATCTCGCATTTGCGCTTGGCCTCGTGATGCTCCTCATAATATCTCTTCACATATCCATATGCCGTCTTGTCGGCTATGGTGCCTATGGTTCCTGCCCTGAATGTATGCCCCTTTCCGAATATCACCTCCGTATAGGCATGCGCCTTGGCCTGATATTCCCCCGAGAAGTTCAGGTCTATATCAGGCTCCTTGTCTCCGTTGAAGCCCAGAAATGTCTCAAACGGTATATCATGTCCGTCCTTTTTCAGCTTCGCCCCACATACCGGGCATATCTTGTCAGGCATATCACAGCCGCTTTCTCCCGCGTATGCCTTCACATCCTCACTGTCAAAGTCAGAATATTTGCACTCAGTGCAATAGTAGTGAGCCGGCAGAGGATTCACCTCCGTGATTCCGGATGTATATGCCGCAAACGAGGAGCCTACAGAGCCCCTGGAGCCTACCAGATATCCGTCAGACATGCTCTTTTCCACCAGCTTTTTCGCTATGATATACATCACGGCATAACCGTTGGATATGATGGAGTTCAGCTCCTTTGCCAGCCTTTGCTCGACTATGGGCGGAAGCTCGTCCCCGTACTGCTCATGAGCCTTGGCATAGCAGGACTCCTGCAATATCTTGTCCGAATCTTCGATGACAGGAGGACATTTGTCAGGGCGCACCGGTTCTATATATTCGCACATATCAGCTATCATGCGCGTATTGGTCACCACTATCTCATATGCCTTGTCAGCTCCCAGATATGCGAACTCGTCCAGCATCTCCTGCGTCGTGCGCAGATACAGCGGCGGCTGTCTGTCAGCATCATCATATCCCATTCCGTAGAACAGTATGCGCCTGTATATCTCATCCTCGGGATTCAGAAAATGCACATCCCCCGTCGCTACGACAGGCTTGTTGTATATCTCTCCGAGCCTTATCACTCTTCTGTTGTATTCCCGCAGATCCTCTTCGCACGCAGCCGGGTAGTCCGGGCTGTCGATCATGAAGCGATTGTTGCCGATGGGCTGCACCTCAAGATAGTCGTAGAACTTCACAAGTCTTTCTATCTCCTCGTCGCTTTCGCCGCGTACTATGGCACTGAAAAGCTCTCCGGCCTCACATGCCGAGCCTACTATCAGCCCCTCTCTCCACTTGTTCAGTACACTCTTCGGTATCCTCGGCTTCTTGTTGAAATAATCAATATGGGAAAAAGAAATCAGCCTGTACAGATTGACTCTTCCGGTTTCATTTTTCGCGAATATAACCACATGGGTCATCCTCATCTTCTTGATCACATCCGCGTCCGCCTCGGCCAGTCCGGCCGCATCCTTCAGCCTGGATACACCCCTGTCCCTCAGCATCTGTGCCAGCTTCAGGAATATATGCGCCGTACACTCGGCATCATCCACAGCTCTGTGATGATTCTCAAGCGATACTCCAAGAGCCTTTGCCACTGAATCAAGCTTGAAGCGGTTCAGCTGCGGCAGCAGCAATCTTGAGAGCCCCAGCGTATCCATGATGGTATATTCCCGTTCTATGCCCAGCTGCTGCGCATCACGCCTGATAAATGTCGTATCAAAGTCGGCATTGTGCGCCACCAGCACTGCATCTTTGCAAAACTCGATAAATTTCGGAAGTACATCATCTATAGCTCCGGCGCCTATGACCATGGAGTCATTGATTCCGGTGAGCTTCTCTATCCTGTACGGTATGGGCATCTTCGGATCTACAAATGAGGAGAACCGGTCGATTATCTCGCCCTTCTCCACCTTCACCGCTCCGATTTCTATGATCCGGTCCTCTGCAAAGGACAATCCCGTCGTCTCTATATCAAAAACCACAAATGTATCATCCAGATCATGCTCGCCGGGATTGTATACTATCTCCTTGATGTCATCTACCAGATAGCCCTCCACGCCGTAGAGTATCTTCGGGGCATTCTCCTTCATTTTCTGTACTGCGTGAAATGCCACCGGAAATGCCTGAACATTTCCGTGATCTGTGATAGCTATCGCGTCCATGCCCCAGCTTGCGGCCTGCTTTATGATGTCATCCGGGGATGAGACAGCATCCAGATCGCTGAAGTTGGTATGACAGTGAAGCTCCACGCGCTTTACGGGAGCATCGTCCTTTCTGGTATTGAGTCCGAATGGCTCGCACTTCTTCACGCCGCGCACCGATCCCAGCGTCAGTTCGCCGTCGAAGCGGTCTATGGTCGTCGCCGCCCGCAGCTTTAAAAAAACTCCGTCCTTGAGAAACCAGGATACAGACTCTGCCTCATCCGGACCTATGAACATCTTGACCGTGATAGAATCGGTGAAGTCCGTTATGTCAAACGAGAACATGGTGAGATCATTCTTTTTGAGCTTGCGCGCCACAACCTCGCTTATTCTTCCGCGAACCGTCACTTCCCCGATGACCTCCTGTATCTCGGAAAGCGGAGTAAACTCATCCATGAAACTCTTTCCGTACAGCACATCCGGATCGTCGGATTTGATGTATGCTTTTCTCGTATACGAGCCTTCTCCGCGGCCATAGCTCTTCTTTACGGTTTTTCCTTTATCCGAAGCAGCCCGGAACGCGGCCGGCGCCTTATCATCGCTGCGGCGCTGCCCATCGGCAGGCGCTCCTGCAATACCCTCATGCGTATCTGCCGCGCCGGCGATCGGAACATCCATATACGGTTCAGTAGCGGCACGCTGCACATAACCGTCGGGCTGTCCGTATTCATATATATCCTGATCGACCTCTGCCTGCTCGCTCCTGCAATACCGGATGCTCACTTTGCAGCTCAGTGCGCAGCGCTGGTTGAAAAGTCTGGTGAGATATCTCTCCAGATCCCCGCCGAGATGTCTGTTTATATCCGTATCCTCGGCTGTGATCGTCATACTGTCCTCTGTAAAATCGATCTGTGCTCTCTGCAGCATGCGCTTTGCAAGAAAGCGTCTGCTGCCGAGTTCCTCGTATATATCCTCGCGGTACTCCCTGTACAGATTCTCCGGTGTGTACTGGCTCGAAAGTGTAAAGTGAGGCTCTATGTGCACATCTATCTGCTTGCCGGGAAAGAGGCTCTGCTTTATCAGCTTCTCCATCCCGTGTATATCCCGATTTCCTATCAATGTGGGAAACAGTACCGTAATGCGCACACAGCTCATGTCTTTGGGCGCCTTCACGCCCTCGACATGAGCTTTTTTCAGTATATCTTCGTATTCACCTTTTATATCCATCGACGGAAATGCATCCACAAAGGACTTCGACATTCTCTCTCCTTACGGCTTTGTCATACCATACTGTCAAGCTCCTGTCTGAGCGCATCCAGCAGCTGATCCTCAGGTACCTTGCGTATGATCTGACCTTTTTTTATCAAAAGGCCCTCGCCTGCTCCCCCGGCGATGCCTATATCCGCCTCTCTGGCCTCTCCCGGACCATTTACGACGCACCCCATGACAGCCACTTTTATATCTTTGTCATATCCGGATACCATGGCCTCTACCTGATCGGCGAGCCTTATGAGATCTATCTGGGTTCTGCCGCATGTGGGACAGGATACCACATCAACACCCCCCGACCGAAGACCGAGAGTCTTCAATATATGCTTTGCAGTCACGATCTCCTCTACCGGCGCACCGGTCAGAGACACGCGTATGGTATCGCCTATGCCCTCGTGCAGGATGATCCCGAGGCCGACAGATGACTTGATGGTTCCCACCTTCACCGTTCCCGCCTCCGTGATGCCCACATGCAGCGGATGATCCGTCTGCTTGGTGATGAGCTCATGAGCCTTTATACACATCATCACATCGGAAGACTTTATGCTTATGACGATATTGTCATATCCCAGATCCTCGATCTGTCTGACATTGTTCAGTGCCGACTCTACCAGCCCCTCTGCGGTCACCCTGCCGTACTTTTCAAGTATATCCTTCTCCAGAGAGCCCGAATTGACTCCCACGCGTATCGGTATGCCGTGATCCCTTGCAGCATCCACGACGGCTTTTACGCGATCGGAGCTTCCGATATTGCCGGGATTGATGCGGATCTTGTCAGCGCCCGATTCTATCGCCTCTATAGCCAGTCTGTAGTCAAAATGTATGTCTGCGACGATGGGTATATGTATATGTGACTTTATGTCCTTTATGGCTCTGGCCGCCTCCATGTTGGGAGCCGCAACCCTGATGATATCACAGCCTGCAGCCTCAAGCTCGAGTATCTGTGCTGTCGTGGCATCGATATCCTCCGTATGAGTGTTGCACATCGACTGTATCAGCACCGGATTGCCTCCTCCGATGACCTGATTTCCTATCCTGACAACTCTTGTGCTCTCTCTTCCCATCTTTCTTCCTCCCATATCTGCAGGACCGCGATGCCGCCTGTACCGGCTTTGGAGCCCGTTTATCTCTGCCATCCGCCTATCCGTCCTATGTCATGTATCATGACCACAACCATCAGACCCATAAGCAGCACAAAGCCCGCCATGGCGACATATGCCTCGAGCTTTTTGTTGACCTCTTTCCCGGTTATCAGCTCATATATGATAAATATCAGCCGTCCCCCGTCCAGCGCCGGTATCGGAAGCAGATTCATGACACCGAGATTGGCGCTGAACAGTATGATAAAGTTTAATATCGTCAGCATCACCACACCGATACCGTATTGATATGACTCGTCCACGGTATCTCCGATGACCTCAACCATGCCCACCGGGCCCATCACGTCATTAAGCGAGGCATGCCCTCCCAGCATGAACTTTATGGATTCGATGCACATGAATATATTGTATCTCACCGTATAATATCCGTATCTCATGGCGTCAAGGATATTTTTCGGATGATCTGTCACCGCATATCCTCTTACTCCCATCAGATATGTCCCTGTCTCTTCATCAAGCTTCGGAGTGATCGTGCATGACATCTTCATTCCGTCCCTGATGAACTCCACGTCCAGCTCCTCATCGGAATGCAGCGATATATACAGCCGCACCTCCTCGTAGATCTTTGTTCTGTGCCCGTTGATGCCGGTTATGACATCACCGGCCTGCATGCCTGCCTCCTGCGCCGGATATCCGTCTATCACGCTTTCCAGAACCGGTCTGGATATCCCGGTAAATGACGACAGCACGCTCGCGCATACAAAGGCCAGTATAAAGTTAAACACAGGTCCTGCCGCTATGATGACAAAGCGCTGCCATGCGGATTTTGAATGAAAATCGTCCTCATCCAGCTTCGACTTTGCATCTTTTGCATCATCATCCGGCTCCAGCTCACCCTTCATGGCACAGGAGCCCCCAAACGGAAGCGCCTTTATGGAATAGTCCGTCAGCTTCCCCTTCACCGTGGCTATGCGCGGACCCATACCTATGGAAAACTCCATCACCCTGACTCCGCATGCGACGGCAGCCATGAAATGCCCGAACTCATGAAACAGCACTATAAGTCCGAAGACAAGAATTGCAATCAAGATACTTATCATATTTACAGCGAGCTCAAAAGCTCTCGTGTCTCCTTTTCTGCTTTAAGGATATCCTCAACTGTAGGATCCGCCTTTACAGCATGGTGATCCATGGCATATCTTATCATTTCACTGATGCGGGTAAATGCTATCTCCCTGTTCAGGAATCTCGCCACCGCATATTCATTTGCCGCATTGAACACGGTAGGCATGCTTCCTCCCTGCGCCGCTGCCTCATATGCCATCTCCAGAGCATAAAATGTCTTCATGTCGGGCTTTTCGATCCTGATGCTGCTCATCGCCTCAAAATCCAACCTCGGAGAATCCATGCATCTTCTGTCCGGATAGCACAGGGCGTATTGAATCGGCAGCTTCATATCCGGCGTTCCAAGCTGAGCTATCACTGCTCCGTCTCTGAACTGCACCATGGAATGAATGATGCTCCCCGGCTGTATCACTACCTGTATGCGCTGTGCCGGCACATCAAAAAGCCAGGATGCCTCCATGACTTCAAGTCCCTTGTTGACCATGGTCGCTGAATCTATGGTAATCTTCCTTCCCATGCTCCAGCTCGGATGCCTTAGTGCATCCTCTACAGTGACATGCTCCAGCATCTCACTCGTGTATCCCCTGAACGGTCCTCCCGACGCGGTAAGCAATATCTTCTCTATCTCATCATGCTCTCCGCTGCGCAGACACTGAGCTATGGCACTGTGCTCTGAATCCACAGGGTAGATATTTACCCCTTTCTTTTTTGCAAGCGGCATGATGATGTGTCCGGCACATACAAGCGTTTCCTTGTTGGCAAGGGCTATGTCCTTTCCCGCCTCTATGGCCGCAATAGTCGGTCTGATTCCTATCATGCCCACCACGGCCGTAAGCACCATATCCGCTTCGTCCAGCTCACAGGCCGCTATGAGGCCGTCCATGCCGTGCATCACTCTGACACCTGTATCGGATACACGCCTTTTCAGCTCTGCGGCTCTGCTCTCATCCCATACCACCGCCAGCTCGGGTCTGAATTCTCTGATCTGCTTTTCAAGCAGGTCTATATTGGAATGTGCAGCCAGCGCCGCTATTCTGATATCCGCCTGATTTCTTACAACATCAAGCGTCTGCGTTCCTATCGAGCCTGTAGACCCAAGTACAGAAATAACCTTCATCATACCCTCTTTCAGATCCTATCTCATAAAAATCACAGCCCAGCAATATATGAGTGCGCCGGCAAACAGCGTAGAATCGAATCTGTCCATCACGCCTCCGTGTCCGGCTATGAGATGCCCGTAGTCCTTCTTTCCGTATCTTCTCTTTATGGATGAAGCCGCCAGATCTCCGAGCTGACTCGCAACTGCTCCGACAGCGGCAGCAAGAGCCGTCTCAAGGACGGGCCGACTCATTGCAGCAGCCAGCGCCCCGCCGATCGCCGCCGATCCGGCTATCCCGCCTATGCATCCCTCCACCGACTTCTTCGGGCTTAGCACAGGAAAAGGATGATGTTTTCCGAGCGTCATCCCCGTGACATATGCTAAAGTATCGCTTCCCCACGAGGCTATCATAACCAGATAGGCCAGTATCAGCCCGTCCGGCATTCTCCTGAGAAGATACAGGCAGGATGACATGATGCCAGGATATACGATCATAAGCGGAACAAATGCTCTTTTATCTATGACAAAGTCAGGATATCTCAATACATGCATGCTCATCACCGCCACTCCGACAGCGACAGCGGCAAAAACAAGCATGCGCATGCTGTCGCATATCCCGTCATTGAGCAGCAGGAGATAGTACACCGCCACCGCCGCATATGCCGCACCGCTTTGCGCCGTCTTCTGCTCCGTAACGGAAGCAATCTCGCGGATACCCAGCAGTCCGACAGCGCAGCATACGCCCCAGAGCAGCATACCTCCGGTATATATGGAATATATAGCCATGACCAGCAGGAGCGCCCCGCTGATGATTCGCTGTATCAACATTATCTTCCGCCGAATCTCCTGTTTCGTTTATTGTATGCAATGATGGCATCTTCCAGCTCATGAAGGTGGAAGTCCGGCCACAGCACATCCGTCACATATATCTCCGAGTATGCTATCTGCCACAGCAGAAAGTTTGATATGCGAAGCTCTCCGCTCGTGCGTATGAGCAGATCCGGATCCGGAATACCTGCGGTATCCAGATGCCTTTCTATGTCCTCATCCGATACGGTATCCATACCATCGTCGATGATTTTCTGAACAGCACGCCTGATTTCATCTCTTCCGCCGTAGTTCACAGCATATGTAAATGTCATCAGATCGTTGTCCTTTGTCTTTTCTGCCAGCATATCTATGGAATCCTGCAGATCCCCGGCAAATCGTGACTTGTCCCCGATCATCCTTATACGGACATTGTTGTCGGCAGCCTTCTTCAATATTCGCGGCACATATGCGCGAAAGAGCCCCATCAGAGCGTCAACCTCTTCCTTGCTCCGCTTCCAGTTCTCCGTGGAAAATGCATATACAGTCAGATACTTGACGCCTATCCTCGCGCAGTCTTCCAGGATCTCCTCCAGCGTCTCGCACCCTGCCTTATGTCCCATGGCACGCGGCAGATTGTGAGCCGCGGCCCATCTTCCGTTTCCGTCCATGATGATGGCTATATGCGCCGGGATCTCCATACCGCTGAGTCTTTCGTTGCTTTGTGCTTTCATCTATCCTTCCTCACACAAAGGCAGGCGTCATGCCTGCCTTTGTATATACCCGCTTTATTATATCCGGAAAAACGGATGGTCATCATCCTCAGGCCGCCGCGGACACTGTCTTTCGGATATCCGCAGGCCACGGTCAGCTTTATACAGTCATGATCTCCTTTGACTTGAGCTCTACGCTCTCATCTATCCTTCCGATAGCCTTATCCGTCGCCTTCTGGATCAGATCCTCGCCATTCTTGCGGTCGTCCTCGGTGATTTCGTTGCCCTTCTCCATCTTCTTGATCTTATCTACGCAGTCTCTTCTGATATTTCTTACAGCTACCTTGGCTTCCTCGCCCTTCTTCTTGATGTCCTTTGTGAGATCCTTACGCCTCTCCTCTGTCAGCTCCGGAAAGACAAGCCTGATGCATGTACCGTCATTTGTCGGATTTATACCCAGCTCAGAGGTCTGAATAGCCTTCTCTATAGACTTGAGCAGGCTCTTCTCCCATGGCTGAATCATGATGATGCGCGGCTCAGGTACCGAGATATTGCCGACCTGCTGCAGAGGCGTCTGCGTTCCGTAGTAGTCGACTGTTATACGATCCAGGACATGAGGGTTGGCACGCCCGGCGCGGATAGCCGAGAAATCATCCTGAAGCATGTCGATCGTCTTGTCCATCTTGTCGGAAAATTGCTTTACGGTATCTTTCATTGATTGATCCTCCTTATACGGTCACGATTGTTCCGCGGACATCGCCCCTCATGGCAGCTGTTATGGAACCCTCATCGTTCAGGTCAAATATCGCCAGCGGCATCCTGTGCTCCATACACATCACGGACGCTGTCATATCGATCACCTGAAGCTGCTTTTCTATCACTTCACGGATGCTTATCTTATCATATTTTTTCGCATCCGGATTCTTTGCCGGATCCGAATCATACACTCCGTCTATCGACTTGGCCAGCAATATCATATCTGCATCCATCTCGATCGCCCGCAGCACTATTCCGGTATCCGTCGAGAAATACGGATGTCCCGTGCCTCCCGCAAAGAAGCATACCTTTCCTGCGGCAAATGCCTCATTAGCTCTGTCCTTTGAGAAGAGCTCAGTCATAGTCCCGCATATAAACGGCGAAAAGATGACTGTCCCCATTCCCTCGGAGCGAAATATCTCCGAGACATATATACAGTTCATGACAGTGGCAAGCATTCCTATCTGATCTGCCTTCGTCCTGTCCATGCGCTCAGAGGTTCTGCCTCTCCAGTAGTTACCTCCGCCGATAACTATGCCTATCTGGATGCCCTCATCCACTGCGGCCTTGACCTGAGCTGCCACCTCCCGGACCTTCTCCTCGTTATAGCCCTTGCCCTCCGATGCGGCCAGCGCCTCTCCGCTCAGCTTGAGCATCACGCGTCTTTTATTCATATATCCTCCATAAGGCCCTCGGAGATCTCATCGGCTCCCGATACATCAAATGCCCCCTCCCCTGATGCCTGTGTAGATAATACCATCTCTTTCAGCTTTTGAAAAGACAGGCATTGGGGTCTCTCATCAGGCATAGGGAACTCTCATCCGGCCATCCTGGCCTCTATCTCCCTGTAGCTCTTGTGGAAATACAGTGCCTCGGCCAGCCCGGTGATGCTCCATGAGAATATATACAGCAGGTACAGTGATGTGATGGTTTTGAAGTGAGCAAATACCGTAAATATCCATACGATTCTGAATACGCAGGAGCCCAGGATCACAATCACAGTAGGAGCCACGCTCTTGCCCAGGCCGCGCGATGCTGCAATCGCATTATCCATAAATGCCGAAAAACCGTAGCTGAAGCCCATGACCGTAAGCCTGTATCTGCCTGCGGCGAGAACCTCAGGATCATTTGTAAATAGTGACAGGAAGGAATCGCTGAATACAGCCAGGGCTATCCCTATCGCTGTTCCCGACACAAATGCGTAGAGAAGGCTTATATAGTACGCCTTCTTTATCCGCTTCACATTGCCGGCTCCGTAGCTCTGACCGATATAGCTTCCGCACGCCGTATAAAAGGCTGCCGACACATCATAGGACAGCCCGTCCGCATTTTGAGCAGCCGCATTGCCGGCGACCACAGTCGCACTGAAGCTGTTGACGCCGAATTGCACGAACAGATTGGCTATCTGGAATATTGCATTCTGGATGCCTGCGGGGAGGCAAAGATAAAGCAGCTTTTTTGCCTTGACCGGATCTGCCTTCAGATATTCGGGTCTGAGGCCGTGATCGCCTTTCAGCCTCATCAGCGCGATGATGACCGCGGTAGCCGAAAAGTACTGCGATGTGATGCTTGCTATAGCCACTCCCGCAACATCTATCTTTAAAACTATGACAAAAAACAGATTCAGGATGATATTGAGCACACCCGCGATGGACAGAAACAGCAGCGGCTTTTTGGTGTCTCCCGCTGCGCTGAATACAGCATTTCCGAAGTTGTACACCGCCAGTGCCGGCATTCCCAGAAAGTATATGCGAAGATAAACCATCGCTCCTGCGATCAGCTCATCCTTCGTCTTCAGCACCTCAAGGATCCATTTATTGGCAAGCTCCCCGAATATCATAACTATTATGCCTATCGCAATGCAAAGCAGCAGCGCTGTATGCACGGATCGTCGGATATCCTGAGAATCGCCCCGTCCAAGTGCTTGAGCTACTATGACATTGACTCCTCCGCCTATTCCGATGAGAAAGCTTGTAAAAAGGCTGACAAGTGTCGTTGTCGATCCCACGGCTCCGAGAGCGATAGCACCGGAGAATCTCCCCACCACGGCTATATCCGACATATTGAACAGAATCTGCAGAAGATTCGACATGATGAGCGGAAGACTGAAGAAAAATATTCCGGACCATAGGGATCCCTTTGTAAGATCCTTGACTGCGGTATCCATAAAACTACCCCTTTCAATATCTGCATAAAAGATGCATTTTAACATCACGCGTTATAACACATTTACATCTGGCATGCCATTATAAAAAGCGCCGTAGTTACAGCGCTTTTAAGGTGGTTTTTATGACATTCTTTACAGACCTTACTCTTCTGCCGTCTCTGCGATCTCCGACGGCTCTGTCTCAGACAGCGCGTCAGCAGCCGTCTGTGAAGCAGCGGTCTCGCCGTCGGCTGCACCTTCTGCCGTCTCGTCGGCTTCATCCTCCTCGCCGTGAAGGATATGCACCTTCTGCTGGTAAAGCTCATCAACCGCTATGGAGAGCGGCTTTCTGTCATGAGCGGCAACCAGCGGCTCCTTGCCGTCCACGAGCTGTCTGGCTCTCTTGGCCGCTGCTATCACGATTGAATATCTGCTCTGAACTATGGGCTGTTCTCCAGGCTCCACATCGCTGTTTACAGCCTCAATAAGATCCTGATATGACGGATGCAACATATATATTATCCTCCTGTGTATTCCGGTGTCACATGCCCTTAAGCTTGTCCGCTATCCCGGATATGAACTCCGTGTTGTTTTTTACCTTCATATGCTCGGCGCGCACTATACGATTGAAGTCAGCTACGGCCTTGCCCAGAGAGTCATTTATCAGAATGTAGTCATACTTTCCTATGATATCGACTTCCTCTGCCGCCCTTCCCAGGCGCCTCGATATCTGATCTCCGGTCTCCGTCCCGCGTCTTGTCAGCCTCTTCTTCAGCGTCGCGGCATCCTTCGTCGTCACAAAGACCAGCACAGCATCCGGAAATGCCTTCTTGGCCTGAGCCGCCCCCTGACAGTCGATCTCCAGTATCACGTCCTTGCCCTGATTCATCAGTTCTGTCACACGATCCTTCGGGGTTCCGTAATAGTTGTCCACATATTTGGCATATTCAAGAAAGCGCCCCTCAGCGATTCTTTTTTCAAATTCATCCTTTGTGATGAAGAAGTAGGACTTTCCGTCCTCCTCTCCTCTTCGGGGCTTTCTTGTAGTCGCCGATATCGAAAGCGCATAGTTGTCATGGCGGGCAAGTATCGCATTCACGAGCGTGCCCTTGCCCGCACCGGAAAATCCGCTGATAACGATCAATAATCCCCTTTTCATCGCCTTCGCTTATCCGATCCGGCCTGCCAGCGCATCCTTTGCAGCAGCCAGTGCCTTGTCTATGCCTGACGGATCCGATCCTCCGGCCTGAGCCATGTTCGGTCTTCCGCCGCCGCCTCCGCCTACATATCCTGCTATGGCCTTTACTATCTCTCCGGCGTGAGCGCCCTTCTTCTGCGCTTCCTCATCCGCGCATACCATCAGGCTCACCTTACCGTCTACATCCGAGGCAAGCACTATCACGCTGCATGGGGTCTTCGCTCTGAGACTGTCGCCCAGATTTCTGAGCTCGTTCATCTCCACGCCCGTGAGCTTCATGGTAACCAGCTTCACACCGCCCACATCTACGGTATTGTCCGCCGCATCTCCCGCGGCCTCGGCAGCGAGCTTGTTCCGGAGCTTTTCATTTTCTGACTTCAGCGTCTTGATCTCTGCCAGAAGCGCCTGTGTCTTCTCCATGAGCTGATACGGCTGCACCTTGAGCAGCTTGGCAACCTCCTCCATTTCGGCCTCTGACTTCCTGTAATAGTCCATCAGATTGTCACCGGTGAGAGCCTCGATTCTTCTCACTCCGGCAGCGATTCCTGACTCGGAGAGTATCTTGAATGCCCGAATATCCGAGACATTCTTCACATGAGTTCCGCCGCAGAGCTCCTTGGAATCTCCCATGGTGACCACGCGCACATCATCATGATACTTCTCTCCGAACAGTGCCATGGCACCGCTCTTTCTGGCTTCATCAAGGCTCATCACCTGCGTCACCACATCATGAGCCTTGCGTATATCCTCGTTGACAAGATCCTCCACGCGCTTTAGCTGTTCACCGGTCAATGCTGAAAAATGAGTGAAATCAAAACGCAGCCTTTCACTGTTGTTCATGCTTCCGGCCTGCTCCACATGATCTCCGAGCACCTCGCGAAGCGCCTTCTGGAGCAGATGCGTCGCGCTGTGGTTTCTGGCAGTTGCCTGACGATGCTGCTCATCCACATAAAGCTTCACATCCTGATTCATAGAGAACATGCCTGCGGTTACTACACCCACATGGCCGATCTTTCCGCCCTTGAGCGCGATAGTATCCTTAACGGCAAACACTCCGCCCTCAGCGGTAGTGATCGTACCTATGTCAGCCTGCTGACCGCCCATCGTCGCATAAAACGGCGTTCTGTCAGTAACTATAGTTCCTTCGTCTCCCTCGGAGAGTGCCTGGGTCAGCTCCGTATCCGTGGTGATTGCCACGATCTTTCCGGCATCCTCCAGTCTGTCGTAGCCTGTGAATTCCGATGTGATCGACGGATCAATCTCCTCATATACAGTAGCGTCGGCACCCATATAGTTCGTTTCCTTGCGGGCTGCCCTCGCTGCCTCCTTCTGTCTGGTCATGGCCGCATCAAAGCCCTTCTCGTCTACTGACCAGCCCTTCTCATCAAGCAGCTCTATCGTAAGATCTATAGGGAATCCGAATGTGTCATAAAGTCTGAAGGCATCCTCGCCGCTGAGCTGCTTTCTGCCCTCTGCAGCCATCCGCTCCTCCATCTCTCCCAGGATCTGCAGACCCTGATCGATGGTTTTATTGAACTTCTCCTCCTCTGAGGTGAGGACATTAAGTATCAGAGCGCTCTTCTCCTCCAGCTCCGGATATCCGTCCTTGCTGGTCTCGATCACTGTCTTTGCAAGCTCTCCGAGGAACAGTCCCTTTATCCCGAGCTTTCTTCCGTGGCGGGCAGCTCTTCTGAGAAGCCGTCTGAATACATATCCGCGCCCCTCATTGCTCGGCATGATTCCGTCCGATGCCATAAATGTACAGGAACGGATATGGTCCGTGATGACACGGATGCTCACATCATCGTCATAGCTTACGCCGTATTTTTTGCCGGAGATCTCGCATACTCTGTCAAGCAGCGCACGGATGGTGTCCACCTCGAAGATGGAATTGACATCCTGCACTACAACAGCCAGTCTTTCAAGACCCATGCCGGTATCTATATTTTTGTTCTTCAGCTCCGTATATCCGCCGTGACCGTCACCGTCAAACTGCGTAAATACATTGTTCCATACTTCCATGTATCTGTCGCACTCGCAGCCCACGGTGCATCCGGGCTTTCCGCAGCCGTACTTCTCGCCGCGGTCATAATAGATCTCAGAGCAGGGGCCGCAGGGGCCTGAGCCGTGCTCCCAGAAATTGTCTTCCTTACCGAATCTGAATATCCTGCCGGCAGGTACACCTATCTCCTTGTTCCATATGTCAAATGCCTCATCGTCATCCAGATATACGGAGGGATACAGTCTGTTCTTGTCCAGTCCTATCACCTCGGTCAGAAACTCCCATGACCATGTGATGGCCTCTCTCTTGAAATAGTCTCCAAACGAGAAATTGCCGAGCATCTCAAAGAATGTACCGTGACGCGCGGTCTTTCCTACATTGTCGATATCGCCGGTGCGTATGCACTTCTGGCAGGTTGCCATACGCCTGCAGGGAGGGATCTCCTGTCCCGTGAAATACGGCTTAAGCGGAGCCATACCCGCATTGATCAGCAACAATGAGTTGTCATTGTGCGGAACCAATGAATAACTGCTGTGCGTGAGATGACCCTTGCTTGCGAAAAAGTCCAGGAACATCTGACGCAGTTCATTAACGCCATACTTTTTCATGACCGTTCTCCCCTGCTATATCTCCAAATATGAAAAGCAACCGTAATAATAGCATGAACATATATAAACTTCAAGAAAACCGAACCCGTTGCAGCCGGCATTTAAAGCACATCTCTGTATTGCTCGAGAAGCTCGTATGCTCTCGCTCTGGCCGCCTCGCTGCTTGATGAAATCTCATCCATCCTCTCCATCTGACTGCGCACCAGCGCCGCCCGCGATACCTCGTCGAGCTTGTCGCATATAGTGTCATATATCACATTCATCTGCGTCATCCACGCGTTGAGCTCTGCCTCCTCGCGGTTTTTTCTGGCAAGCGCACTTGTATCCGAGCTGGTCTTTCGAACCGCGCTCAATGACGCGTCCAGCGCGTCCAGCTTGCGCAGAAAATCATCATAGGTTCCTCGGCTCGAGCTTATGACCACCACTCCGTCTTCTATGATCTCGCTCCCTGCATCGACTCCGGGTCCTGTCTGCATACCCGGCGCCAGTGTCCCGATCACGTCGCCCGGTGCATCCATAGTCTTCATTGATTGCGCCTCTTTTGCTGCGCTTTGCGTCCCCGACATGTATATGCTCACTCCGGCGGTGAGTATGCCTCCTGCGGCGAGAATCGCCGCAATCGCCTTAATCAGCTCCGCCCTCTTCATAGATCACATCCTCCAGCAGATCATCGGAATCGGCTGCAGATGTAGCAAGCCTGTCGCAGCGCTCGTTTTCCGGATGGCCGTCATGACCCTTCACCCAGTTAAATGATACACTGTGTCCGCCTATCGCCTTCAAAAGGCGTTTCCACAGATCTACATTTTTGACCGGTCCGGTCTTCGGACGCTTCCAGTTGTTGGCTACCCAGTTATCTATCCAGCTCTGATTAAATGCATCCACCAGATATTTTGAGTCCGAGTATACCTCTACCTGACAGGGTCTGTTTAATGCCTCAAATCCGGCTATGCATCCCATAAGCTCCATCCTGTTGTTCGTTGTCCGGACAAAGCCCTGCGACATCTCTTTCTCGTATATCCTGCCCTGATTGTCGATGTATCTGAGTATGGTTCCGTATCCCCCCGGCCCCTCGGGATTGCCCCGTGCCGATCCGTCCGAATATATTTTCACGATGCCCATTGTTCCAGCCTTTCCTTCAGCTCCTCTGCGATATACTCCGCGGTGATCAGCTTGTATGCCAATCTTTCCGGCAGCCTTTCATATACATCACCAAGCGGATTGCCCGCTGCATTCTGTGATATATTCTCCGGTATTCCCTTTATATCAATCTTTCTGCTTCTTACATCGCCTCTGATGTCTACCGCAAACCACACCATTCCCGGTACGCTGTCCGCATTGGCCGGATCCGCATTGGCATATGTCCCTGTCACGCCTATTCCTATATCAGTGACAAAGCGCTCTCTCGCAGCCTTTGCCATAGCTGACGCGGTTTTATCCGAGTATATTCCGTATGTGTCTATGATATCCTCAGGTACTCCGGCATCAGTCTTTGCTCTGTTGCAGTATGTCACCATACCTCCCGTCAGCACAGCCGAGGCACCCTGCGTATCGGATATCAGTGACGCTATCAGCCCCGAGGTACAGCTCTCCATCGTTGAGATCGTCAGCTTCTTTTCTATCAGCTCAAGAGTCAGCCCGTGATATATGCTGTTCACTCTTTCAAGCAGCATCTCACATCTCCTCCGGCTCCGCAACCGAGTCACGCCTCATCAGCTCATCAACTGCCGACCTCGCGTCCTTGCCCTCAAACAGTATACGATTGACCTCAGTGACGATGGGCATTCTCACTCCATACTTTTCTGCCAGCGCTCTGGCGGCCTTGGCGCTGTATACGCCCTCTACCACCATGTGCACCTCATCCATGGCCTCCTGCATGGTCTTTCCCTGACCTATCAGTATGCCGGCGCGTCTGTTGCGGCTGTGCATGCTGGCACATGTGACTATCAGATCTCCCATTCCGGTGAGTCCGTAAAATGTATCTCTGCGACCGCCCATCTTGCATCCAAGCCTTGCTATCTCTGTGATACCCCGCGTGATAAGCGCCGCCTTGGTATTGTCTCCGTATCCAAGCCCGTCCGCGATGCCTGCCGCAAGTGCAATGACATTCTTCAGCGAGGATCCCAGTTCCATGCCAAGTACATCATCAGATGTGTATACTCTGAATACCGGGCTCATGAATGCATCACGAACCTTCTCCGCCACCGCCTGATCTCTGCTTCCGGATACCACAACCGTGGGAAGTCTCTTTGCTACCTCTTCGGCATGGCTCGGTCCGCACAGCACGCTGACAGTAGCTCCCGGTATCTCCTGCGCTATCTGATCTACCAGAGGCATCAGCGTATTCTCCTCTATGCCCTTTGCCACACTGACAATGATCTGACCCGGCCTGTAGTATTCCTTCATTCTGGCCGCCGTGGATCTCGTATATATGGACGGCACCGCCAGAACCAGCAGCTCCTTGTCAGCCATCGCCTTCTCCAGATCCGCAGTGAATACTATGGAATCATCCATCTTTGTTTCAAGCACCGGATGAATCCTTGTCTCATTCAGCTTGTCTATCTCCGACGCTATCGCCGACCACATGGTCAGCTCATGACCGTTGTCGCAAAGAAGGATACCCAAAGCCAGCCCCCATGTACCGGTTCCTATGATGCCTATCTTCATGCTCTATGCTCCCCTTTCCTAAGCTCCAGTCTGCTTTCAGTTCCGCTTATCAGACGCCTTATATTTGCTCTGTGCCTCCATATGCACAGCGCTGCTATGACTATCGCGATGATTCTTATCTCCGCCTGCGCATAGAGCACGCATACCATGGCCGCAGACATTATCACGCTGACCAGCGAGCTGAGCGATACAAAGCGAAGCAGTGCAAAAAGCAGCAGAAACACCACAACCAGCACCAGCCCGGCTCTTATATCATATGCTATAAAAAAGCCTGCCGTGGATGCCACACCCTTGCCTCCGTTCCAGTTCAGATAAAACGGAAAATCATGTCCCAGCACCACACCGAAACCCACATAAGCGGCATAAATGGCCTGCTCCTGCGTCCCTGCATATATATGCTTTACGACCAGCACCGGTATGAGTGCCTTCAGCAGATCTCCCGCAAGCACCAGAGCCCCCTTTCCGGCTCCCATGACCCTGAAGGAATTGGTCGCGCCTATGTTGCCGCTTCCCATATGCTGCAGATCCTTGTTTTCCATTCTCGACAGTATATATCCGGTTGTAAACAGTCCGCAGATATATCCGACCGCAAGCATCAGAGCTCGTATCATTTGTCCGTACCGTCATTCCTTTCCCGTATCATGAACCGCAGAGGAGTTCCCCTGAAGCCGAATGCCTCACGGATCTTGTTCTCCAGATATCTTTGATAAGAAAAATGCATCAGCTCCCTGTTGTTTACGAATATGACAAATGAAGGCGGCTTTACCGCAACCTGCGATGCATACAATATCTTCAGACGCTTGCCCTTGTCCGACGGCGGCTGCTGCAGTATCGTTGCCTCCGTGATGATCTCGTTCAGCACGCCCGTAGATATGCGCAGGGTCTGATTGGCACATACCATATCGATCACATCAAAGAGCTTGGGAAGTCTCTGTCCGGATTGAGCGGATATGTATATGAACTCCGCATACTGCATGAAGGACAGCGTGTTCTGTACCTTCCTTGTAAACTCATTCATGGTCTTATCATTCTTCTCGATCAGATCCCACTTGTTCACCGCAACTATGATGCCCTTGCCTCTTTCATGCGCTATTCCGGCTATCTTCGCATCCTGCTCGGTTACTCCCTCTGAAGCATCTATAACTACGATCACCACATCGGCGCGCTCCACTGCGGATACCGCGCGTATGATGCTGTAGCGCTCTATATTCTCCTTTATACGGCTCTTTCTCCGCATTCCGGCGGTATCTATAAACACATAGTCCTGACCGTTTCTCCTGATCACCGTGTCGATGGCGTCTCTGGTTGTTCCCGCTATATCGGACACTATAACCCGGTTTTCCCCTGCCAGCCGGTTGATGATGGAGGACTTTCCCACATTCGGCTTGCCTATGATGGCAACCTTCGGTCTCGAATCCTCCTGCTCCTGCTCATCCGACGACGGAAAATCGGCACATACCGCATCCAGCAGATCTCCGAGTCCCAGTTTTGATGCCGCGGATATCCCGATCGGATCACCTATCCCCAGATTGTAAAACTCATATACATCATTGCCGAACTTCGCGACGCTGTCCATCTTGTTGACCGCAAGAACCACGGGCTTTCCGCTTCTTCTCAGCAGATCAGCCACGCTGTAGTCCGCATCCACAAGCCCCTGCCTCACATCTGTCAGAAATATGATGACATCAGCCGTATCTATCGCTATCTGCGACTGTTCTCGCATCTGCACCATGATCGCGTCTGATGTGTCCGTCTCTATTCCGCCTGTATCTATCATGGTAAATGTCTTGTCAAGCCATGTGCAGTCGGCATATATCCTGTCTCTGGTCACTCCGGGCGTATCCTCTACTATGCTGATCTTCTCACCCGCCAGAGTATTGAACAGTGTTGACTTTCCGACATTCGGTCTTCCGACTATCGCCACTATAGGTTTGCTCATCTGTAAGCACCTTCCGTTTCTTTACAATTCATCAAGCTCATATCTCCCCGCCGGGCGGCCTGTTCCTTCCTCATCGCCTGTCAGCGCTCCTATCAGATCATAGCCTGATGATCCGCAGATCCTCACAGGCACGCCAAGCGCAGTCTCAAGCTCAGCCCTTGTCATATCATCCAGAAATGTCTCCTCTCCCGAACGGAACATGTTTATCGGAAGCAAAAGTCTGTCTCCAAGCTCTGCATCTCTCAGCTGCTCCAGGATATCGGTTCCTGTCACCAGTCCTGAAACCGTGATGGACTCCCCGAAGAAATTATTGACTATGGGATATATCCGCACCTTTTTCTCAGGATGCAGTCTCATGAAGCTCTCTGCGATCCTCTCCAGCGTCGGTGCCGCAAGAGCACCCGTCGCGAGTGAGATCGTCTCTCTCTTTTCCGGCGTTCCTGCATTCTTTGCGCCGCCCGCGCTCATGCCGTCCAGCGCAGCTTTCGTTTCCTCCGTCAGAAGACGAAGCATCCCGACTCCGTTCTCCAGCTGAATATAACCATCATATACAGCCTCCTCCGGGATCTCTCTCTGCGCGAGTATATAGAACTCATCGCTTGCGTGAAACATGTGTACACCAAACCGTTCCATCGCCAGCTGCTGATATCTCTCGATGATATCTACAGTCTCCTCGGCCTTCGCTTTGTCGACGGCATCAATCTCAGTCAGTCCCTCTCTGTACTTTGTCATACCGATAGGAACTACCGATACGCTCTCCAGCTCGGGTCCCCATTCAAGCATGTCGGACAGAGTCTTCTCCAGCCGCTCTGCATCATTCCATCCCGGACACATCACTATCTGTCCGTTCATATGTATGCCTGCGCTCCGCAGCCGCTCTATGACTTTCAGACTCTCTCCGGCTCTTTTGTTCTGCAGCATCCTGCAGCGCAGCTCGGGATCCGTGGTATGCACCGAGATGTTTATGGGCTCCATATGGTAGCGGATGATCCTGTCGATATCCTTTTCCTTCATATTGGTCAGTGTCACATAGTTGCCCTGCAGAAATGACAGTCTGGCGTCATCATCCTTGAAGTAAAGCGTCTCCCGCATGCCGGGCGGCATCTGATCTATAAAGCAGAATATGCACCTGTTGGAGCAATGCCTGTACTCGCTCATAAGACCCGAATCAAACTCCAGACCCGGGTCTTCGTCATCGCCATCCACCTCGCATTCCCATTGCTCGCCGTCAGGCTTTTCGATCAGCATCACATAGCTGTCTGAGGATATATAATATCTGTAGTCAAATATATCCTCTATCTCATGACCGTCGATCGCTATCAGTTTATCTCCCGGCTCTATACCCAGCTCCTCGGCTGCAGAATCGGGCTCAACACTTTTTATGATATGCATCTTATAATTATACCTTTTTGCTTCAAAATATTGCAAGGCGCCGTCCGCTCACAGCTGTACATCTTTCAGCCAGCTTACGCGGCCTGCCGTGATTCCTATCACATCAAATCTTATCCTGACCGGGCCGGTGTCCCTTCTGTAGAGATATTCCCGCGCAGTCCTTTTGATCTGAATCAGCTTGCGTCTGTCTACCGCCTCTAGCGCATCTCCGTACCTGTCACATGAACGGTACTTCACCTCGACAAAGACCAGGACGCCTCCGTCCTGTGCCACTATGTCGATCTCTCCCGTTCTTGTACGAAAGTTGCGCTCCAGGATCTTTACTCCCTGCTCTTCCAGAAAGGCGACTGCCTCATCCTCGCCTTTCGAGCCTACACGACGCCTGTTTATATGAATTTCGTTATGAATGTTCTTCTGTGAATCGGACATGGCCCGTACTTTCTGATAGCCTCTATGTGATCCTTTGTTCCATAACCCTTATGCTTTGCAAAGCCGTACTCCGGATACAGAGCATCCGCGACTGTCATCAGCCGGTCTCTGGTCACTTTTGCGAGAATGCTGGCCGCTGCAATGCTTGCGCTCTGAGCATCTCCGTGTACGATCCCGACTTGTCTGATGTGCATATCCGGGATCACCACCGCATCGTTGAGAAGCATATCCGGCGTTCTGCATGCCCCGCGGCTGTTTTTATCATAAAGCCCGTTTACAGCCATGCGCATCGCCTGATATGTCGCCTGCAGTATGTTGATATCATCTATGACGCTGTGATCGGCATATCCGATGCCGTACGCCGCCGCCTTCTCTATGATCTCGTCATACAGCTCTTCTCTGCGCTTTTGCGAGAGCTTCTTTGAATCATTCAGATACAGAATCTCACAGTCTTTCTCAAGCACTACCGCACCTGCGACCACCGGGCCTGCCAGCGGGCCTCTTCCCGCCTCGTCCACACCGCAGATCACGGCATACTCATCGCCGTATTTGTGCTCAAACTTCCACATTCCCGCCAAACGCTCCCGCTCGGCAGCAAGCTTCTCCTCTTTCATGGCAGCTCCAATGTTATCCTTCCCAGACGCCCGCTTCTGAAGTCGTTTATCAATATATTCTCTGCCTTTTCATAGTCCGGCTCTCCTCCCCGGGCCAGGCACCCCCGGGCTCTTGCGATATGCTCTATTAGTCTCCAGGCCTGCGACTGCTTCTCTGTCAGTCCCTCGACTGCGCAACTCTCATGTACCGTACCGTCACATCCGCTCTGCTCTGACGATCCGGCGACATAGCCGTAACAGCTCTCCAGTCTGTCAGGACAAATCTCGAGCAGACAGGCCCCCATGGACAGCGCCAGCTCGGAAGTATTTACTATCATGTCATTGACAGATCCGATGTAGGCGATCATCTCGCCCACATGTTCATCCTCGAACTTCGGCCAGGTGATGCCGGGAGTATCCAGAAGTTCTATATTCTTGTTCAGTCGTATCCACTGGTTGCCCCGGGTCACGCCCGGTCTGTTTCCGGTCTTGGCAGCTCCCTTTCCGGCCAATGTATTGATCAATGTGGATTTCCCCACATTCGGAATGCCTGCAACCATGGCTCTGACCGGTCTGTTCTGTATCCCGCGCCGCATGTCCCTTTGACGCTTTTGAGCCAGCGCTCTGTCCATCGCTGCCGTAAGTTCCTTTATATCAGCCCTCTTTCTGGAATCCATAGTGATGCATTCCATTCCCTCGGAGGTGAAATATTCCTTCCATCTCGCGTTTGCTCCGGGATCTGCCATGTCAGCCTTGTTCATGATGATGATGCGCCCCTTGCCTCTTCCCAGAGCATCTATGTCCGGGTTTCTGGTGGACATCGGCGCCCTCGCATCCACCATCTCCACGATCAGATCCACCACTTTCACATCCTGCTGCATGCTGCGGATCGCCTTGGTCATATGCCCCGGATACCATTGTATCTTCATACATTGTCCTCCAGATTCAAGCATGAGCGGTGCTTGCACATGCTCATATTTGAATCGCCAATCAAGTTTGGAAGTAAACCTCCAAACTTCTACTCCTGCTTCGATCTTCTTTTTATGAGCTTGGCTCTTGACAGCGGACGCACCTGCAACCATACGCGCCCCAGTATGCTGCTCTCCTTTACATTGCTCACACTGGCAAAGCGCGAGTCCTCACTTGCGGACCTGTTGTCTCCCAGTACGAAGTATTCATCCGCGCCCAGCACTATCGGCTGAGCGGCTGTCCCGGCCGTATCCGCATCCAGCCATCCCTCCGGGCATTCAGTCGTCTGTCCGTTTATCAGCACGCGCCCGTCTTCTATCTGTATCGTCTCACCCGGCATGCCTATGATACGCTTTATCGATGCACGATCTGCCTCCCGATCCGCCTGTGTCATGTAAAATGCCGCCACATCATATCTTCTGACCGTGAAGAACCGGTATGAAACCCGATCTATGAGAACGCTGTCTCCTGATTCAAGCAGCGGCTGCATGGACTGACCTGCATTGACCACCGTTTTTCCGAAGCTGAATACCAGAAACCACGCGCATGCGATCGCTACAACAGCCTGCGCCATAAACGCAAGAATCTGACGGAATATCCTGCTGTCCGCCGATAAAATGTTCATCCCGCTCTGCACTCCTTTTGCTGCCTGCGTCCCTTATATGACAATGAAGGGGCATTTCTGCCCCTTCATTCTACAAGAAACTCTATTATCTAACAATCTCTTTAACCTTGGCAGCCTTGCCGACACGATCACGAAGATAGTTAAGTCTCGCTCTGCGAACCTTACCTCTTCTTACAACCTCGATCTTGTCTACAAACGGGGAGTGTACGGGCCATGTCTTTTCAACGCCGATACCGTTTGATGTCTTTCTTACAGTGAAAGTCTCACGGATGCCGCCGTTCTGGCGCTGCATAACCGTACCCTCAAATACCTGAATTCTCTCTCTGTTGCCCTCTTTAATCTTGTTGTATACCCTTACGGTATCTCCTACATTAAAGCTGTCAACGGTCTCCTTAAGCTGCTCGGCTTCAATACTCTTGATGATATCTTCCATCCCTGTGATCCTCCTAAGTTATTAGACATTCATGACCTCACAGGCTTCGAGCATTCTGTCAAAGGCAGCGGAATATCCGATTCATTTTCACAACGCGGTCTAATTTACCACACACCATGAGGTAAGTCAAGAAAAAAGCTTGCCTGTCTACAGCTCCAAAAGGCCCTTCATCACATGCACTCTGATGGCTCCCTCTTCGAGATTCACACTCAGTATGCACTCGCTGATATACGGGAACAGAACGGTTCTGCCTTCGCACAGCTTTACCTCCATCACCTGATTTGCTCCCGTAGGGAACATGTCAGTGACTTCTCCGAGCTGCACATCATTCTCGTCCAGAACCTTCAGTCCTATCAGATCAGCGATGAAATACTCTCCCTTTTCCAGCGGAACTGCATCGCATCTGTCGATCATCAGATCTCTTCCCTTGAGCTTGAGTATCTCTTCCGGAAGCGTGATGCCCTCAAAGCCGCATATCACCAGATTCTTGAAGAATCTGACATTCTTTATCTGCAGCCTTGTCTCTCTGCCTGCCGCATCGACTGCATAGACATTCTTCAGATCCTTAAATCTCGCCATATCGTCAGTTGTCGGATATACCTTGCATTCTCCGTGTATACCGTGCACCGATGATATGACGCCCACTCTCAGTCTCTGTCCCGCACTCATTCGATATCGACGAATACCTTGCGCTCGTCGCCTGCGGATGCCGCCTTCACTACGGAGCGAATCGCCTTGGCGATCCTTCCGCCCTTTCCTATGACTTTGCCCATATCCTTGGGAGCGACCTGAAGCTTTATTTCAAGGATACCGTCACCCTCCTGCTCGGTTACGACGACCTGATCCGGATCGTCCACCAGAGCCTTGGCGATAGTCTCTACCAGTTCTTTCATTCGGCTCCTCCGGTCAGCTTGTTACTGAATGCCGGCATTCTTGAGAAGCTTTGCCACTCTCTCTGTCGGCTGTGCGCCTGCCGCGATCCACTTCTTTGCAGCCTCCTCGTTGATCACGATCTTGCTGGGCTCCTGTCTGGGATCATATGATCCGATCTCCTCGATGAAGCGTCCGTCACGGGGTGATCTTGAATCCGCAACCACGATTCTGTAGTAGGGTGCCTTCTTCATACCGATTCTTCTAAGTCTCATCTTTACTGCCATTACATTAGTCCTCCAAAACGTTTTTTGCCTTTCATCATTCCGGTCAGCTGCTTCTGCATCTTCTTCATTTGTTCGAATTGCTTTACCACGCGGTTGACTTCGGATATATCCAAACCACAGCCTCTTGCTATTCTGTTCTTGCGCGAGGGATTGAGCAGCCCCGGATCATTGCGCTCTGCAGGAGTCATGGAAAGAATCATTGCCTCTATCTTGTCAAATTGCTTCTCGTCCACCTCGGCAGGCATTTGCATGCCCTTCATGCCCAGGCCAAGACCTCCCAGTGACGGAAGCATGCTCAATATGCCGTTTATGCCGCCCATCTTTCTGATCTGATGGAGCTGATCGAGATAGTCGTTAAAGTTAAATTCCGCATTCCTCATGCGTTTGGCCATCTCGGCGGCTTTTGTCTCGTCGAACTCGGCCTGTGCCTTCTCTATCAGAGAGAGTACATCTCCCATTCCCAGGATACGCGATGCCATCCTGTCCGGATGAAACACATCAAAGTCGGACAGCTTCTCACCCATACCGCCGTAATAGATAGGCTTGTCGGTCACCGATCTTATGGAGAGAGCCGCACCGCCTCTTGTATCGCCGTCCAGCTTGGTCAGTATGATGCCGTCTATCCCGATCTGTTCATCAAACTGGCTCGCCACATTCACCGCATCCTGTCCGGTCATGGCATCAACCACCAATATGGAATAGTCCACATCGATCACTGCCTTTATGCTCTTGAGCTCATCCATCATGTCATCATCGACATGAAGCCGTCCCGCCGTATCGATGATCAGCAGATCGTTGTTCTCCCTGACCGCATGTTCTCTGGCTGCCTTGACTATATCCGCGGGCTTTACCTTATCGCCCAGCGTAAACATCGGAACATCCACCTTCTGCGCATTGATCTTCAGCTGCTCGATTGCGGCAGGTCTGTATACATCGCATGCCGCAAGAAGCGGTCTCATGCCTCTGGATTTGAGCTTTGCCGCCAGCTTTGCCGCCGTAGTCGTCTTTCCGGCTCCCTGAAGTCCCATCAGCATGATCACATTCAGCCGCCCTGACTCGAAGGACAGCTCTGTGGCCTCGCCGCCCATCAGGCTGACCAGCTCCTCATTGACTATCTTTATAACCTGCTGCGCCGGTGTCAGCGATTCAAGAACCTCCGTGCCTACCGCACGCGTCTCTATACTCTTGACGAACTGCTTTACCACCTTGAAGCTTACATCTGCCTCAAGCAGTGCCATACGCACTTCCTTCAGCGCGGCCTTCACATCCGCCTCTGTCAGCTTGCCCTTGGAGCGCAGATTCTTAAATACATTTTGAAGTTTTTCAGTCAATCCCTCAAATGCCATCTGAACCTCTATAGTATCCGGAGTATCTCGTCCTCCAGGTCTGTTCCCTCCACCAGCTTCTGGATCCTGGTGAACTTCTCTGCGAGTCCGAGCTTTTCCTCATATCCTTCAAGTATTCTGTCGCAGCGTCTTATGATGTCATGCACGCCCTGTCTCGTGATGCCCTCCTCCTGTGCCACCTCAGAGAGAGAATAGTCATCAAACACCACAGCCTCATACACCTGCCGCTGATGCCCTGTCAGAAGCGGCCCGTAGAAATCATACAGGCGTCCTCTCTGCTCCATGAGCTTTATTTCGTCTTTTTCCTGCATCTGAGCCATGTACACCTCTTCAGTGGACAGCCGTCTCTGTATACCGGTCATTTAACACTGCTGTAGAGTATCAAAACTGGAAGCGCATGTCAAGTGCTTTTGCTTGACATGCCATCTGATTCTGTCTGTTTTTCAGCTTCAATCTCCCGCAGGAATCTGCGGTCATCCCTGCTCAGCTCGACCCTGTCCATCAGGTCCGGTCTTCTCTCCAGAGTTCTGAGTATAGACTGCTGTCTGCGCCATTTCATGATGTTGGCATGATGCCCGCTCAGCAGCACCTCCGGAACCCTAAGTCCCCTGTATTCCTCAGGTCTTGTATACTGCGGATATTCCAGCAGATCGCCCTCGAAGGACTCCGACTGTCCGCTTTCTCCGTTTGTGAGAACTCCCGGAACCATCCTGCTTACTGCATCCATGACAACCATGGCTGCCAGCTCGCCTCCGGTCAGTACATAGTCCCCTATGCTCAGGCTTTCCGCCCCGGTGAGCTCAAGAGCTCTCTCGTCAACACCCTCATAATGCCCGCACAAAAGCACCAGATTCTCCTCCTGCGCCAGCTCTTTTGCGATCCTCTGGTTAAATACCCGTCCCTGCGGGCTCATGTATACAATGCGTACATGCCCGTCCGAGCCGTCCTGCGCGCATCTTTCGCATATATTGTCATAGGCGTCGCATATGGGCTGTGCCTGCATGAGCATACCGGCACCGCCCCCATATGTGTAATCATCCACATGGTGATGTCTGTCATCACCGGAGAAATCCCGGATATTGACAGTTTCCAGCGATATAAGGCCGTCCTTCATGGCTCTTCCGATGATGCTCTCGCTCATCGCCCGCTCTACCATTTCCGGGAAAAGTGTCATCACATAAAATTTCATTTATCCGCCTCAAAGAGCTTTTCCACATACTCCCTCGGATCAAAGTGCTTGAGATCCTCCACCTTCTCGCCGTAGCCGATATACTTGACAGGTATGCCCAGCTCATGATGTATCGCCACCGCGATGCCGCCCTTGGCCGTACCGTCCATCTTCGTAAGCACTATACCGGTGACCTGTGCGATCTGTGAAAACTGCCGGGCCTGCTCTATGGCATTTTGCCCCGTAGTGGCATCCAGCACCACCAGCGTCTCTCTCCTGGCCTGAGGATATTCACGGTCGATGATGCCGTAAAGCTTCTTCAGCTCTGCCATCAGATTCTTCTTGTTGTGAAGGCGTCCCGCAGTGTCGCATATGAGCACATCGACATCTCTGGCCTTCGCCGCCGAGCAGGCATCATAGACCACCGCGCCCGGATCCGAGCCTTCCGTGCTCCCGATCATATCCACCTGCGCGCGGTTTGCCCACTCCTGAAGCTGGGCTATGGCCGCAGCACGAAATGTATCCGCCGCTGCCAGCAGCACCTTCCTTCCGTCGGCTCTGAGGCTGCATGCCAGCTTGCCGCATGTCGTCGTCTTTCCGACACCGTTTACGCCTATCAGCATATATACCGACTTGACCTTCTCGGATGTGAAGGCATTGACTTTGAGTTCCATCTTCCTGATCAGATCCTTCTTCAGCCACGCCTCGCACTCATCCGCACTGCTCATCCGCTCTTCTTTGACAGCTTCCTTCAGATCCTCTATGATCTCCTCTGTTGTCTCCACACCTATATCCGCAAGGATAAGCGTCTCCTCCAGCTCGTCATAGAAATCATCATCTATGGATCTGATCCCTCTCAGGGCATTAAAAAATTTCTTCAGTATCATTATTTTTCCAGTTCGTCCTCGATTAGGTTGACAGAAACGAGCGTGGATACGCCCTTTTCCTGCATTGTGATTCCGTAAAGCCTGTCGGCTGCGACCATCGTACCCCTTCTGTGAGTGATAACGATAAACTGCGTCGTACCCGCCAGCCTGTGAAGATAGTGCGCGAAGCGGTCTACATTGGACTCATCCAGAGCCGCCTCTATTTCATCCAGCAGCGCAAAGGGCGACGGGTGCAGGCTCTGAATGGCAAATATCAATGCTATGGCCGTAAGCGCCTTCTCTCCTCCTGACAGTTGCATCATGTTCTGAAGCTTCTTTCCCGGCGGCTGAACACTTATTATGATGCCTGCATCCAGTATATCCTCGCCCTCTTCCGGCTCCTCCAGCTCCAGGCTCGTCACGCCGCCTCCGAAGAGATCCTTGAATATCCGGTCGAACTCTCTGCGTATCAGTCCGAACTGCTCGGTGAACTGTCTGCGCATCCCGTCGTCCAGCTCCTTTATGATACCCTTCAGCTGCTCCTCCGCCTTTGTGATATCGGCATGCTGTGTCTTCATCAGCTCATAACGCTCGCTGACTTCACGATACTGCTCTATGGCCTGCGGATTGATATCTCCGAGCTTTCTTATCTCACTCTTCACGGACTCTGCCTGCTTTCGTACACTGCCCGCATCGCTCAGCTCCCCGTCTCTGAAGTCCGCCGCCGTCTGAGCCGTCATCTCATATTCATTCCAGATATAGCTCACCTGGGCATCAAGCTGCTCTCCCAGCTTCTCGCGCCTGTTCTGCATCCTGAACAGATCCTTGTCTATCTGCGAGATACGCTCCGACAGCTCATCCCTCTGCTCGAAGTATTGCTTCTGTCTGCCCGCCATGGCTGTACGCCTGTCAAGAGCCTCCTCCAGTGCGATTTGAAGCTCTGCCGTCTTCTGCTCACCTTCGGTGATCATCCTGCGGGTCTCTTCCATGTCCGCCTGAATACTCTTTATATGCTCTGCTGCCTCCGCCTCGTCGTGAACCAGACGGTCTCTTTCATCGGACAGAGTATCCAGCTGTATCTTTATGCGGTCTATGTTCTCACGCACAGATACAAGCTTTTGTGCATTTTCCGCGATTCCGGCATGCAGCTGGGATATAGACTCGTTCAGCTCCTGCTGGCGTGTCCTGGCCTGCTCAAGCTTCGTATCAAGCTCCACCAGCTCATCATCCAGCCTCTCCTTCTCCCGGTCTGTCTCGGCGATCCGCTCCTGCGCTTCTTCCTTCTGCCTTTTTATCTGCCCGGTTTGCTCGCTGACGGTCTGCATCTCTGCATTCATACTGCCCGCAGATCCGCTGTACTCCTCTATCCTGGCCTTCAGTGTCTCCAGAGTGACATTGCAGGTGCTGCTCTCAAGATGCATCTGCTGCTCCTGACTTCTGCAGGACTCCAGCTCATCTATATATGCGGAGAGCTCGCTCCTGGCTCTCTCCAGCTCCCCGGCAGCCTCATCCATCGCCGCAAGGCCTGCTCCTGCGTTCTTCTCCAGCTCCTCTATCTCGCGTCTTCTTCCGAGCAGATTGCTGCTGTTTTTAAATGCACCTCCGCTTATTGAGCCCCCCGGTGCCAGATACTCTCCGTCCAGCGTCACTATGTGATATGAATATCTGTATTTTTTTGACAATGCGATCGCATGATCCACACTGTCTGCCACCAGCACTCCTCCCAGCAGACTGTCGGCCAGCGTCCTGTATTCATCCCTGCATCTCACAAGAGACGCTGCGGTTCCTATGATGCCCGGCTCCCTGTCCGCTCCCGCAAAGTCTGTTTTCCTTGCAGATCTGACTGCTGAAAGCGGGAGAAATGTAACCCTGCCCAGCTTGTTGGACTTGAGATATTCTATGATATCTCTGGCTGTCTCCTGCGTATCCGTCACTACATTCTGGATCCTGCCTCCGAGAGCGGTCTCTATGGCGGTCTCATACTTCTTGTCCGTAGAGATCAGATCCGCCACCACGCCGTGCACGCCCTTTCTGCGGTACTCCATAACCCGGCGCGTTGCGCTTCCGTAGCCCTCGTAACGCTCTGCGATATTCTTCAAGGCGTCCAGCCTGCTCTTCGTCGCCTGATAACCGTCTCTGGCCTTTTCCAGCTTCTCCGACGCTTCCTTCACGGCCTTCTGTGCGATCTCGCAGTCTGCCTGAGCGCTGTCACTTTTATCCTTCAGCTCTCTGAGGCCGGTCTCCAGCTGCTCACTGTGAGCCTTCTCCTCCTCGTACTGCCGATGCAGACTTTCCGCATCTGTTTCAGACTTCAGTATCCTCGCGGCTATCTCGCCGGTGCGTATCTGAAGCTGCTCCAGCATCGCATCGAGTCTTCTGGATTCCGCCACGGCCTCGCCTCTGGCATTGACCAGTTCAAGCCATCGCGCATTGGTCTCAGACTGGTGCTTTTCCAGTTCCTGTATGAGCTCATTCGTCTCCGTCAGCTCTGACTCCGACTCATCAAAGCCGCTCCTGCTTTTCTGCTCGCACGATGTGAGCTCCTCAAGTTGCGTTTCATACTCTCTCAGACTGCTGCCCGCCTCTGAGGACTCTGCATCTATCGCCTCAAGGCGTCCTTTTATATGTCCTGTATTTACATTCTCCGTATTGATCTGCTCGACAAGGACATTGATCTGTCCCTTCAGATCCCCGGTCTGAAGATCCGCGGCCGATATCGCCTCTCTGCATTCGCTTACCTGCTTGTCAAGCGCGCTTACCTCGTTCTCTATGCTCTCGTACTTTTCCTTGAGCTGAGCCGCTCTTGTACCGGCATCCTCCAGATCGCTCTGTGTGATATTTATGTTGCCTTCCAGCTCCGCAAGCTGTCCTCCCAGCGCATCCGACTGCAGGAGAAAATAGTTCAGATCATACTTTCTCTGCAGTTCCCGAAGCCGGAAATACTCCCTCGCACTCTCTGACTGCTTCTCCAGCGGCCCGATCTGCTTTTCAAGCTCTGAAAGGATATCCGTGATACGCACGAGATTCGCATGCTCCGCATCCAGATTCTTCTGCGTCAGCAGCTTCCTGTTCTTGAACTTTGTGATCCCCGCCGCCTCGTCGAAGAGCTCTCTTCTGTCATCCGGCTTGGAGCTCAGTATCTGATCTATCTGACCCTGTCCTATGATGGAATATCCGTCCTTGCCGATTCCGGTATCAAAAAAAAGAGTCGAGATATCCTTCAGCCTGCATATGCTGTCGTTGATCATATATTCCGACTCTCCGGAGCGGTACAGCCGTCTCGATACCTTGACCTCATCGAAGTCCACAGGAAGGCAGTGGTCGCTGTTGTCCAATGTCAGCGCCACATAGGCAAAGCCCTGCGGCTTGCGCATCTCAGTCCCTGAGAATATGACATCCTGCATATTGCCGCCGCGCAGCTGCTTTGCGCTCATCTCGCCAAGCACCCATCTGACAGCATCGGAGACATTGGACTTTCCCGAACCGTTCGGTCCTACTATGCCTGTTATCCCGTCCTGAAACTCCATCACCGTCTTGTTGGCAAATGATTTAAAGCCCTGGATCTCTATTTTCTTCAGATACATATTACACCCGTGATTCGTTTAGTTTTATAAGAGCGTGCATCGCAGCCTGCTGCTCAGCATGCTTCTTGCTGGAGGCAGAGCCTCTCGCGAGCTCAGTTCCGTCCAGCATGACCCTTACGGTGAAGCTTTTGTTGTGATCCGGGCCTTCCTCCGACACCTGCTCGTATACAGGTCCCGGTTCTCCGTTCTTCTGAAGCTCCTCCTGGAGCATGGATTTGCTATCAAAAAAGAGCCTTGTGTTCTCGATATCTCCCAGCACCCATCTGAGTATCAGCTCTTTTGCGCTGGCAAATCCACCATCCAGATATACAGCCCCTATCACCGACTCCATTGCATCCGAGATGATACTCGGTCTCTGACGTCCTCCGGTAGCATCCTCGCCCTTGCCCAGAATCAGAAACGGGCTGAGCGGGATCTGCTCGGCACAATAATGCAGGGCAGGCTCACATACATGACCTGCCCGCAGCTTTGTCAGCTCTCCCTCCTCAAGCTCCGGGTATCTCTCATACAGAAACTCACTGCTCACCAGCTCCAGCACCGCATCGCCCAGAAATTCCAGTCTCTCGTTGGAGCCGTTGTGCCCCAGCTTCTTCTCATTTGCATAGGATGTATGCGTCAGTGCATGCACCAGCAGCCCCCGGTTCTTGAAATGATAGCCTATACGATCCTCCAGTTTTCCCAGATCCGACGCGCTTATGGCATCCGTGCATTCCCTGCCGGTGTCGTCATGCTTTCTTGTATCCGCCATGCTGCCTGCCCTATCTCCGGTTGTATTCTTCTTGCTCATATCATTTACTTTATCAGGCGCTTCGCCATATCCAGCGCGTCCTGAACTGTCACTATCTTCTCCAGCTCGTCGTCCGGAACCTCAACATCATACCGTTCCTCCAGCTCTACAACCAGCTGGAACAGATCCAGTGAGTCCGCCCCCAGCTCGTCCTTCAGCTTTGTGTCGGGTCTGATGCTCTCCGGCTCTATCGACAGTATCTCGGCTATCATGCCACGCAGTTTTTCAAAGTCCATCTTCTGTCTCCTTATATATCCTTTATATATGGCTCGGGTGCACCCGAACCTCCGATTACTCGGATTGTTTCGCGCTTCCACGCTGTAACCATATATGCTTCTGCATCCATTATTCGGCATCCCGACACTGAAGCACGCACTGCCTTATGGCATTGCACACGGTTCTGGCGTCGGAATTGCCATGTCCCTTGATCACGAGTCCTTTCAGTCCAAGCATCGGAGCACCGCCGTACTCACCGGCATCAAAGCTCTTGACTATATCCTTCAGCGCAGGCTTTATCAAAAGCGCCCCGATTTTTGTTCTTACCGATCCCAGCAGCCCCGCCTTTATCTTGCCGAACAGCGTCCTCGCCAGACCCTCATATAGTTTGAGGATGACATTGCCTGTAAATGCATCACATACTATGACATCCGCATCTCCGTTCGGGATGTCTCTGGATTCTATATATCCGGTGTAATTGATGCTCTCATCCTCTGCCAGAAGCGGCTTGACCGCCTTGACCAGAGCATTGCCCTTCTCGTCCTCCGCACCGATGTTCACCAGTGCTACCGTCGGCCTTTGTATGCCCATCACACGCGCATAGTATTCACTTCCGAGTCTGGCAAATGTATGCAGGTATTCAGGCTTTGCATCTACATTTGCTCCGCAGTCTATCAGCAGCGAAAAGCCCCTTGCCGTGGGGAGCATCGTCGCCAGTGGTGAACGCTCCACACCCGGCTTTCTTCCGATCACCGCCTGTGCTCCGACCAGCACGGCACCCGTGTTGCCGCAGGATACCATGGCATCCGCCCTGCCGTCTCTTACCAGTCCCATAGCCACAACCAGCGAGGAGTCTTTCTTTCTGCGGATCGCCAGAGTCGGGACATCTCCCATCTCTATGACCTCATCGGCATTCACCACCTCGAGCCTATCCCGGTCGTACTCCTCTCCTGCCAGCACGGCCTCGATCTCCTCAGTGCGGCCGACTGCGTAGATATATACATCTGGCTCGCTGCGCACCGCCATGGCGCAGCCCTTGACTATCTCGGCGGGAGCATGGTCTCCTCCCATAGCATCTACAGCGACCTTGATCATGATATCTCCTCTCTTTGTAACCTAGTTATCTTATACTATGAGGGTGGTTTTTGCAATCTGACCTCAAAGTCCGGACAGAGTGACCGCAAAGCCTAGGGCATAGTAAATTTTCCGGCTTAAATGCTGGTTCGGGTGCACCCGAACCAACGGTTACTCGGATTGTTTCGTGCTTCGCACTCCCACAATCCGGTCTCATGGATCCATTGCAATACCCCGGCATACCCTGCCGGGGTATTGCATGTCTGATTCCGTTCGTTGATTCCTGCTTAAAGCTCGCTGCCCAGTCTGCTCAGCTCGGCAACGGCGGCAGCGTCATGACTAAGATCCGATCTGCCACTCGCCGAATAGGACTTTTGGAACAGTATGTCCCAGGACAGGTAGTCCGCCATGCACTCGAACTGCTTGTGAATCAGTTCATACTGCGTGCTTGTGACCACATCGGCTCCGATGACTATCACACCTATTTTCTTATTCTTGATGAGATGCCCCTTGGAATAGCACTTATCTATGATAAGCTTCATCTGCGCAGACATTCCCCACCAGTATACAGGTGTGGCGAAGATTATCATATCCGCCGCGATTATCTTATCTACCGTCGGATTGGTATCATCCTTGTCTATACAGTCTCCATTGTTTTTACAGCTCTCGCACCCCTTGCACGGTGCGATATGAAGCTTGTCCGCAGAGATAACCTCAACAGCATGGTTTTTGGATGCTTCACCTGTAAACTCCTGTATCGCCGTCCATGTGTTACCTTTTCTTGCACTTCCGTTGATAATAACGATCTTCATACAGCCCTCCTTTGCTTGCTCATCTCCTCTATGAGACTTTTGCAGACATATCTGTCTGATGTGGTTTTTACACATACCGGCTCCCGTCCGGCAGCGTCGTTTCTAATATTGTAACATAACTTACCCTCTCGATTTAAATGTTGATTCGGGTGCACCCAAACCTCTGGTTACTCGGATTGTTTCGTGCTTCGCACTCCCAACAATCCGGTCCCAATGTTTGCAGAAAGTTTGATGCAGTAGTCAATCGCCGGATTTTTGTGTAAAGTATAGATGCTATTGGAGTCTAAGATAGGCCTGATGACCGCAAATGATATCCGTAAGTGATGGAGGAGCCATGAAAAAATATATTCTGACATTGTTGTTATCAGCAGCGCTGGCAGCAGGCATGTGCGGCTGCAGCGGCAAGCAAGCATCCGGAACACCTGTGCAGACAGACACCTCCGGCGCAGAGCAAACTACCGAGGCTGCCAAAACAGACGAAACGCAGGCAGAATCAACAGACGACGCGCATACGCCGGAAGAGGCGAAAACGAACTATGCGACCGGCAGTCCCTGGATCGACTCCAATATCGAGAGCAATGTATATGCCGCCGGCGATGTAAGCCTGAAGGATCACTTTGATCTGGCTCAAAACGGTCAGTGGGTAAAGGAAAATAAGATCCAGCCCGGAAAATACCGCAACGCCTATCTGACATCCTTTGAGCCCGTTCTCCGTGAACGCCTTCTGGATATAATGCAGCAGGAGCCGGCTTCCGGTGATCACGATGCAAGACTGGTAAATACACTTTATCTGAACTTCGTCGACTGGGAGGCAAGAGATGCGGCAGGCACAGAGCCGCTGATGCCTTATCTGCGGAAAATCACAGATCTGAATGACATATCTGATCTGAGCGCATATATCATCGGTAAAGACTATAGGTTTTCGGATGTTTTCAACTGGTGCGTCATCCGCGATCCTGATGACTCCTCCCGCAATATTCTGGCTGTCTTGTCACCGGAACTTTTTTTGAACGATACTGCAGATTACGCAGATCTGGAGCATATGTCCGATATCTCACGGAGAACATACGACATGCACAAGGAGGCTGTCCGTACAGTTCTTTCAAAATGCGGCTATACCGATGAGCAGATCGAAGATATCTACAATGGAGCTATACGGTTCGAGCAGCAGGTGGCACAGTACTGCTATACCAACGATGATGTCAATCTAACGGCAACTTTCGATACCATCAATAATCAGGTCTTCACAATGCAGGAGCTGGAAAGCTACGCGTGGTCAGAATGGCTGAAAAAGGGAGCTGAGGCATATGGCATTGACGAAATACCCGCCGTGCAGCTGTACGACAAAAAGGCCTACTTTGAGCAGCTGGATGAGCTTATCTGTGATGACAATCTCGAGCTCATAAAAGACTATCTGCTGGCTCACACAGCCAGTGCGTCCATAAGCATGCTTGATAAGGAGGCATTTTACAAAAATATCGATCTGCAAAATTCACTTCTTGGTTCAACCGGGTATCTGCCGGAAGATGAATATGCCGTCGAAATCGTATCCAGTGCTCTGGGATGGCCTCTGTCAAAGCTTTACTGCAATCAGTATGTCACACCGCAGGATAAGCAGAGCATACGCGAGCTCATAGAGCAAATCATCGAGGGATATAAGGAAATGCTGCGCAAAGAAAATTTCCTCTCCGTGGCCACAAAGGATAAAGCAATTGAAAAGCTGGATAGGATGACAATCAACTGCATGTATCCGGATGACTGGAGCCCCTATGACTGCAGCGGACTTGAGCTTTCTGACAACTACTTTGATGCTCTCATAGAGATACATCAGTATACGCTGGAGAGGGAGATGTCCAGATTTTACGATCCGGTAGACAAGAGCCTGTGGTCCATGGTTCCGATCGAGCAGAATGCGTGCTACAGCTCTAGCAGCAACTCGATAAATATTCTCCCCGGGCTGATCGGAGATGTTCTCTACAGTAGCGAAATGTCTGCAGAGGAAGCGTACGGAAAGACCGGTGTGCTGATCGGCCACGAGATATCCCATGCCTTTGATCCGCAGGGAGCAAGCTATGATGCCGACGGTAATTATCTTGACTGGTGGACCGAGGAGGATAAGAAGAATTTCCGTGAAAAATCAGATAAAATGGTGGCCTACTATGACGCAATAACCGTCTGGGACGGTCTTAACTGCAACGGAGAGCTGAACAAGACAGAGGCCTGCGCAGACATGGGCGGAATGGCTGTGATGCTGCATCTGGCTGCACAGGATTCTGATTTTGACTATCAGAAATTCTTTACATCCTATGCAAATCTGTGGGCTCTGAACTATACTCCGGAGTTTACTGAATATGATGCGAGATATGATGTACATCCTCTTGGCTATCTGCGCGTGAATGCCACCGTGGCGCAGTTTCAGGAATTCATAGATGCTTTCGATATCAAGGAGGGCGATGGTATGTACATCGCGCCCGACGATCGGGTGAAGATCTGGTGATGCCATAAGCTGCGAAGATGCTAGGTGTGAAGCAAGCATGCGTGTGCCCAGCAGATAACTGCCTGGCACACGCGGGGTTTGTATTTGAAAAAGAACATTTTTGGCTTTGAATGTGCTTGTTTTATCCTGCAAAAAAAGTTATTATAGCTAGGCGTTACGCAAATCGGGGTGTGGCTCAGGTGGTAGAGCGCTTGACTGGGGGTCAAGAGGTCGCAAGTTCAAGTCTTGTCACTCCGATTTTTTATTATGACCGCTTCAATGCTGGAATCCTTGATTTTACTGGCTTTGAGGCGGTTTTTGTTTTGCCCGATGTCTGTTTGAAATGCCCGAGAAATGGCTTAAATAACTATGGTTTTAGACACGACTAGACACGAATTAGACACGAAATTTCTGCTATAATTCGCCGTTCGCGGCCGGTTTCTGAAGCGCAACCAGACACGAGCAACGATATTTAGCCGATTTTTTTCGTTGACAGCTCGGGCGGGCTGATGTATTTTATCAGTGACAGGACCCCCCGCACCTCTCGACGATGTGTCAAATGGGGGGACATTTTATGCCTAAAACAATTAAAGAACCTGCAACATACGCACAGCAAATCGAAAAACTAAGACAACGCGGCATCTGTATGCCAGACGGCTGTCAGTCATTTCTCTCTCAGGTGAATTATTATAGGCTTTCCGGCTATATCCTGCCCTTTCTTGATCAGAATGCGGATCGTTGCCGTATTGCTACGACCTTCAGCACAATCAAAGGCGTGTATAACTTTATTTGTCGATAATACATCTTAACTATAGCCCGTAATTTTTCTTTGTCGGTTTTCCTTATACCAGCAGCGGATGCACATAATCATCCGGAAGGCTCTGAATATATGCATCGATGGCCTGTGCCGCGCTCTTTGAATATGACACAGCCTGAACCACGGTTTTGGCTCCGAGCACGACATCTCCTGCGGCAAAAACACCGGGACAGGTGGTCTCTCCTCTCTCGTTGGTGAGAAGAAGCCCTGACTTGGATGCCTGAAGATTCCTGGTTGTGTCAACCAGTTTTGACTTCGGTCCCTGACTTATCGCGATGATCGTCGAGTCAGCTCTGAACAGCTCGGGCGCTCCCTTGCACCCTGTAATGTTGCCTTCATCGTCCAGCATGTTCTCATCAAGGATCGGGCCTTCATCCGTGATCTCAATCGGGCTTCTTGCATAGAGAAATTCAGCGCCGTCCAGACGCGCGTATGCGGCTTCTTCCTCGCTCGCGTCTATCTTATTGCGTCTTGCTATGAGCGTGACATGCCTCGTACCCTTTCTCAAGAGGGTTCTGGCTACATCCATCGCAGTATTTCCCGCACCGATGATGGCTACATTGTCCCCGAGATTGTACGCTGCGGGATTGGCCAGAAAATCTATCGCAAAATGTACATTGCCGAGGCTCTCACCCTTGATTCCGAGCTTTTTCGGCCTCCATACACCTGTACCGATGAAGATGGCCTTATATCCGTCTCTGAAAAGATCCTTTATCTCAAGCGCTCCGCCTATAGTCGTATTGGGTCTTACGCTTATGCCCATGCTTCTTAGAAGCTTGCTGTAGCGTTTCAGAACTGACTTCGGAAGCCTGAATTCCGGTATGCCGTACTGCAGAACACCTCCGATCTTGTCCTTGGCATCAAACACAGTCACCTTGTATCCTTTTTTTGCCATCTCTATAGCCACGGTTATCCCGGCAGGGCCTGCTCCGATGATAGCCATCCGCTTTCCGTTCCACTCGGGAATATCCAGCTTCAGCTGATCAAGGCATGTGTCTGATATATAGTTTTCGATAGATGATATATGTATCGGCGAGCCCTTTTTTCCCTGGATACAGCTGCCCTCGCATTGCATCTGATGGTTGCAGACCAGTGAGCAGACTACAGAAAGCGGATTGTTTGCAAACAGCATATCTCCTGCCTCCCGCAGCTTTCCTTCCTTGAGCATATGTATCATCTGAGGTATTGGCGTATGGATAGGGCAGCCGTTGAGCTGGCACATAGGTTTCTTACACTCAAAGCATCTGTTGGCCTCTGCCAAAACATGTAATATCATATCTGGGCTCCTCTCATTATATCGGTTCGGGTGCACCCGAACCTCCGGTTACTCGGATTGTTTCGTGCTTCGCACTCCCACCCTGCAACCAATATTTAGATTCTATTCCAGCTCCTTCAGCCATATATCTGCCATTGCATCGCTTGGCATACGCAGATCTCCCCTCGGAGATATGGCCACCGATCCGATCTTTGGTCCGTCCGGCAGGCATGACCGTTTGAACTGCTGCGCAAAGAATCTTTTATAGAAAACCCTCTCCCACCTGAGAATGGTCTCATCATCATATACACCTTCAAAGGCGTGATTGGCCATCCGCCGTATCTTCGACGGAGCAAAGCCAAACCGCAGCATATAGTACAGGAAGAAGTCATGCAGCTCATACGGACCTACGATATCCTCTGTTTTCTGTGATATTCTTCCGTCCTCAGGAGGCAGCAGCTCCGGACTCACCGGTGTATCCAAAATATCTCTGAGTACCTCAGCCAGCGCACCATCCCCGCATGTATCCGCATAGTAGCTCACCAGATACCTTATCAGCGTCTTCGGCACGCCTGCATTGACCCCGTACATGGACATATGATCGCCGTTGTATGTAGCCCATCCCAGCGCCAGCTCTGACATATCTCCGGTGCCGATGACCAATCCGCCGTTCTGATTGGCGATATCCATAAGCACCTGTGTGCGTTCCCTGGCCTGGGCATTCTCATAGGTCACATCATGGACATCCATATCATGTCCTATATCGGCAAAATGCCCGGTCACGGCCTTATCTATCCTTATCTCTTTGAGCGTGACCCCAGCCATCCGCGCCAGCCTGCACGCATTGCCGTATGTTCTGTCCGTGGTTCCGAAGCACGGCATAGTCACTGCTATGATGCCTCTGCGATCAAGTCCCAGACTGTCAAATGCTCGCAGAGTCACCAGAAGCGCCTGCGTGGAGTCAAGCCCGCCCGAAAGTCCCAGCACAGCACAGTGCGCATGAACATGCGCCAGCCTCTTGCGAAGTCCGAAGCTTTGAAGGTTCAGCACCTCCTCGCAGCGCTGCGTACGATCTGCGGTTTCTCCCGGAACAAATGCAAGCATAGGCAGCTCTCTTGTCAGCTTCACAGGCTCATTCTTCAGCGAAAAATACACCCTCACATATCCTGATTCCTCTGCCGGGAGCTCGTCATATGTGCACATCCTCACGCGCTCCGCGCAGAGCTTTTGAACATCTATCTGTGCGACGATCATGCCGTTTTCAAAGCACTTCGACTCCTTAAGTATGGTTCCGCTCTCCGCTATGATATCATGCCCCGCATATACGACATCCTGTGTTGACTCGCCGATCCCGGCATTGGCATATACATATGCGCACAGGCGGCTCGCCGACTGACTCGCCACCAGCATTCTTCTGTACTCCCGCTTTCCGGTCAGCTCGTCAGAGGCGGATGGATTTACTATCAATGTGGCTCCGGCCATGGAATGTCTGATCCCCGGAGGAGACGCAACCCACAGATCCTCGCATATCTCTGCCGCTATGACCAGCTCGGGGATCTCTTCACAGCTGAACAGTATATCCGTTCCGAAGGGAACCTCATCTTCTTCCTCGATCAGCTCATATTCGATCTCATCTTTCGGCTGCGCAAAATACCTGGCCTCATAGAACTCGCCGTAGTTTGGCATATATGTCTTCGGTACAATCCCCAACAGGCATCCATCCGCAAAAAACGCGGCAGCATTGTACAGCTTATGTCCATGTATCCACGGAAGTCCGACTACCGTAAGCATGTCGTGCCCGGCACTTTCATGAACAAGGCTCAGCAATGCCTCTCTGGCTCCTGATATCAGCGCTCTCTGAAGAAACAGATCATTGCAGGAATATCCCGTGATGGCCAGCTCCGGAAATACCATAACCTTCACATGCTCAGTCCATCCGGCCCGCATCAGCCGCGATATCTCTCCGGTATTGTAATGCACGTCCGCGACCCTGACATCCGGAGTCACGGCTGCCACATTTATAAATCCGTCCTTCATATGTACATCTCCCCTTCTTTTGGCCCGGGAAAGTCCCCTGCCGGGATATCTGCATCTCTGCCTGCCTTTTCTCTTTTTACATCCTCAGAGGTCAGTGTTTCATTCATGCTTCCCGACCTAAAGCCCTGCATGTCCAGAGCCACATATGTAAAGCCGTAGCTTTTATAGCTTTTTACAATCTCATCCCGTACATCATCCGACATGATCTTCTGAAAATCCTCCGGTATGACCTCTATTCTGGCCATATCACCGTGTATCCTGCATCTGAACTGTCTGAAGCCGAGCCGGATCAGAAGATTTTCAGCCTTTTCAACCATAGCCAGCTTCTCATCAGTTATCCTCTCTTTATATGGGAAACGGCTGGCAAGGCATGCAAATGATGGCTTGTCCCAGGTAGGCAGCCCCAGCTCCTTTGAGCAGATACGAATGTCGCTTTTCGTAAAACCATTCTCCTTTAGAGGACTTTTTATTCCCAGCTCTCTGAGTGCCCGCATACCGGGACGGTAATCTCCGGTATCATCCATGTTTGAGCCGTCGACCACATGCTTTATGCCGTATTCGGCAGCGGTCTGCTTTATTCTGGTAAATAACGCGGTTTTGCATATATAGCATTTATCCTTGGGATTGGCACGAAATCCCTCTACAGAATCACCGTCTACCTCACAGACTATATGTCTCACTCCCAGCTTTCTGCAGTATTCTATCGAATCCCGCAGCTCATGGCGTGCAAACCACGGAGGTGAAACCGTGACTGCGATGACATTGCTGCCCAGCACATCCGACGCTTCCTTCAGCAGATATGTCGAGTCTACTCCCGATGAAAATGCGACCGCAACACTCCCCAGTCTGCTTATATAGTCTCTTAAGGCCATTCTCTTCTTTTGTATATCCTCAGGCATCATTTCTCATCACCCCTGCTCATCGTCTCACCCGCTGTCTTTCTGGCCTCTTCAATGCTGATGTCATACTTTCTTGCAATCGCCGCAAGATCCTCGTATTCAAACTTTTTGCGGACAACCCCGTAGCCCTTTGATATCTTGCATCTCACTGTACCGAACCGGGTATCTGCCTCTTCAAAGCTCCGGCTCAGTATGTATCGCTGCATCACCATCTCTCTGACTCCCAGCGTAGTCGTATGACGAAATATCTGCTCCAGCATCTCATCCCGGCTCTCCTGCCTGCACAGAATATGAATTATCGTCCCCGGGCGGGACTTCTTCATCACCGCCGGTACGGCATATACATCAAGGGCTCCTGCACTCATGAGCTGCTCTATCGCAAATCCTATCTGCTCCGCCGTCATATCATCTACATTGCACACCAGTTCCAGTATACTGTCTGTCATCACACCGACTCTCCCATCAGCACTCTCACACAGTTGGCCTTAGGAAAGTCCTTCTTTCCCATACCGTAGCCTATAGTCTCTGTCTTCATCACCGGCATATTTCCGTATTCATCAGCAAAATGCTTCAGCAGTGCGGCTCCTGTCGGTGTACACAGTTCTCCCTTCAGATCCGTGCTGTATATCGGCACGCCTCTGAGTATGTTGGCCGTCGCCGGTGCCGGAACAGGAAGTATCCCGTGGGCACAGCGCACATATCCGGATCCCACATGAATCGGAGATACTATGATTCTGTCCGGCGACAGCTTCTCCAGCAACAGGCAGACCGCTGCTATATCCGCGACCGCGTCCATCGTGCCGACCTCATGAAAATGGATCTCATCGACGCCGACTCCGTGCACCTCGCTCTCCGCGTGCGCCAGGATATCAAATACCTCCATGATATCATCCTTCGACTTTTCCGGGATATCCATATGATCTCTCACTATATGCTCGATTCCCCGGATTCCTGTATGAGAATGCACATGATCACTCTTATGTTCATGCGTGTGATCACAGCTGTCCGCGGATTCATACTCATGCCCGCACATGTCTTCATGACTGTGCCTGTGCATGCCTTCATGATCATGAGTATGCTTATGACCATGCGAGTGAGTATGGCTGTCATGCCCGTGATCGTGCCCTTCATCATGCTCATGGCTCTGCCCGCTGTCATCGATGCTCTCCTCCTCACTGCCTCCGATCGTGACAGCTACATGTGTCCCCATGATTCCGCACCTGACAGCCTTCTCCCGTCTCATCTCCACGCCTTCTAGGCCGAGACTATTCATTTGCTTTATAAATGCATCCTGCTCTCCGTCCGGCAAAAGCTCCAGCAGCGCAGCCGTGAGCATATCCCCGGCAGCTCCCATCCCGCAGTCTATATACAATATCTTCATGTTTTGCTCCTTTGCTCAGTTTCCCTTATTCGCTCCCGGAAGATGATTTATCATGCTTGCGAGATACCCTGCGCCGAATCCGTTGTCTATGTTTACAACAGATGTTCCGCTTGCACATGAGTTCAGCATGCTCAAAAGTGCTGCAAGCCCGTTAAATGAAGCTCCGTAGCCTACGCTCGTAGGTACTGCGATCACAGGGCAGTCCGCCAGACCTCCGATCACACTTGCCAGAGCTCCCTCCATGCCCGCTATCGCTATGATGACCTGGGCGCTCATGATATCCTCCTTGTGAGACAGCAGCCTGTGAAGCCCGGCCACGCCTACATCGTACAGCCTCGTCACCTCATTGCCCATGACCTGTGCCGTAAGAGCCGCCTCCTCTGCTACAGGAATATCGCTTGTGCCGCCTGTCGCCACTACTATCGTTCCGTTTCCGTCCGGCACCGGCATATCCCCCACTATGCCTATATGCGAGCTCTCATCGTATTTCAGCTCGAAGCTTTTCTCAACTATCCTCGCCTTGTCCGGGCTCATCCTTGTTATCAGCACCGTGCCCTGTCTGTGCTCACGCAGCGAACCTACTATGCCTGCTATCTGCTCCCCGGTTTTCCCCGCTCCGTATATCACCTCCGCTGCTCCCTGGCGTATCTTTCTGTGAAGATCGACCTTCGCATAGCCGAGATCTTCAAACGGCTCTGTTTTTATCTTAAGCAATGCATCATCAACCGACATGCTGCCGTTTTTTACTGCCTCGAGAACCTGCCTTGCTTCGTCGTTCATACTGTCACTCTTTCCTGCTTTTCTGACCTTCGCCGCTTCTGTCCGGATTCGTGTGTCAGAATCTCCGATTCGATATTTATGCCGTAACCAACATTGGTTCGGGTGCACCCGAACCTCCGGTTACTCGGATTGTTTCGTGCTTCGCAC
>CAVIJY010000009.1:0-45805 GCA_963643215.1 Lachnospiraceae bacterium
GGACATGTCGGTGGGAGATAGAGTTTATGACACGCCTCTCAATGAGGATGAAGTGGGGCAAAAGCCCCACGGAAATCCGAATTGAGACCGGATTGTGGGAGTGCGAAGCACAAAACAATCCGAGTAACCCGCGCATCCCCGTAAACTGCTTGCAAGCTACAACATTCTTCTTGTATAAATCCCCCTGTTAACATACAATGTGCGAAGAAAGCATCAGGCGGCAGGCAAGGCGAGGTCATGCCTGTATGAACGAAGCCATGCTTGCGAAAAAACTTCTGTATATCATGAAGGGAGCAGTAATGGACGCATTATTTGACACTATCAGGGCAGTCTGCGCGAGAATTCAGGTTGTGTCGGATCTCTTCTGGGATTTCCCGACCAATCTCGACTGGTACGCGGGCATCCCCATACTCGGCAACTTCTCGCTTGCCATCATTCTTCTGGTCGGCTCCGGAATCTACTTCACATGCAGACTGGGGTTCGTGCAGGTTCGCCGCTTCAAATACGGGCTGAGCATCCTGAAGAACAGCAAGAGCACCGGAGAGGGCATCTCGCCTCTGGCCTCATTCTTCCTGTCGACCGCCATGCGTGTAGGTCCCGGCAACATCCTCGGTGTAACAGGCGCTATCTCTACGGGAGGCCCCGGAGCCCTGTTCTGGATGTGGGTTTCAGCCTTCTTCGGCATGGCTACCTCTTTTACCGAGTCGACCCTTTCTCAGATATTCAAGGAAAAGAAGGATGATGAGTATATCGGTGGAATGGCGCTGTACGGCCAGAAGCTTCTGAAGAACTCGGCCTTTGTAGGCGCCGCTCTCTCTGTGCTGTATATCATCTATGCACTTTTATGCTTCCCGGCGCAGGGCTTCAATACTATATCCGCAGTAGGGCAGATCGCTGAAACTCTGACAGGCCGCAGCATTCCCACCAACTCGGCTCTTTATTGGATCTCCTTTGCAGTTCTTGTAGCCATCGTGGTCGCCACCTCTTTCGGAGGCATCCGCAAGGTTACTGCGCAGACCGATATGATCGTCCCGATCATGTCCGTTGTATATGTCATCACGGTATTTGTACTGATTGCATTGAACCTTGATCGCGTTCCATGGTTCTTCTATGCTGTATTTACAGAGGCCTTCAAGCCTGAAGCTGTTTTCGGCGGAGCCTTTGGCACAGCATTGGTTCAGGGTGTCAAGCGTGGACTTATGTCCAACGAGGCCGGACAGGGAACCATCACGATGGCGTCTGCCGCATCTCATGTGGATCACCCCTGCGATCAGGGCTGCGTGCAGGCGCTCGGTGTCTTCCTTGATACTATAGTTATCTGCACACTGACAGGCTTTGTAGTAGTTATGGGACGCGTATGGCAGACAGATGCCTCCTCAGCATGGTTTGAGCTCGGAAAGCTCCAGCGCTTCGTAGCATCCGTCACGGAACTGACTCCCGGGGTGGCCTTCAACAATGTCATCTCCCTTCTGGTCTCGCTGTGCTTCGGCCTGTTCGCATTTACATGCCTTCTGGGCTTTATAGCATTCTCTGAGATTTGTGCCAACAATATCTCCAGAAGTCCTGTGTTCATCAATTTTGTCCGTATACTGAGCCTTGCAGTCATATCCTTCGGTGTTGTGTCAAATATAGCCGGCATGGATCTCGGCGCACTTTGGGACTTGTCGGATTTTGCAAATATACTTATCGCATATTGCAATATTCCCCTTTTATATATCGGCTTTAAGCATGTATTGAGGGCATATGAGCACTTCGAGAAAAATGACGGCACCGCATATACATCAAAGGTCGCAGGTATAGAGGTTCCCGTCTGGGATGAGAAGGCCGATAAACGCTGAGCCGTCACCGGCCATGTTCAGCATCACGCGAAAATCCCCCGAAAGCATAATTTCTGCTTTCGGGGGATCTTCGTATGTCCCTTTTACCGAGGCCTAGCGCCCCAGCAATCTGTTAAAGAAACCACTATTATTCCCGGCCTCTTCCGATTCCATTCCGCCGTAATCATATCCGATTGATTCAATAGCCTTTTTTACTGCATCTTCTTCGACGGGTGCCTCTGTAAGAAACTCTACCATGTTCTTTTTTCGGTCTGCTTTGACCTTGGAGCTCTCAGGGAGGGTTTTTCTGATAGCCTCCTGAACATGTGACTCGCACATACCGCACATCATTCCGCCGACTTTTACTTTAGTTTTTATCATGAGGAGATTTCTTCTTTTTTGTGGGAGTAAGAATACTTTTGTTTTCTTGTTGTCTGTATTGTTCAATCGAATCTTGCATCTTACGACTGCATGGTCTTCACAAGCTGCCGCAGTTCGTCGTTGTTCATGCACTTGTGATCAGTCTCCTGACCGTCGTGCCCGTGGCAACCGCTGCCGCAGTGGCTGCAGTTGCCGCAGGAGGAGCAACCGCTGCAGGTTCCGTGCTTCAAATCGCCCACTATATTTCTCAGGCATACTATCACAAGCACCGCAATCGCAGCCCAGATGATGATTTCACCCATAGCACTCTCTCCTTTCGGCGGGACGAGGCTCCTCGCCCGCCGGATATTTATTTTGTATTTCGTTCATTGCCCGGCTGATGCCGTGCCATGACGCCTTACGCTGCCTCGACAGATGTCACGGAGCGTGTCTTGTAATCAGGCTGATATCCCTTGCGAACAAGCAGATAGATAATCCCTGCCAGCGCTGCAAACGCAACCACTGTCCATATTCCGAAGCCAACCTCGCCTGTGATCAGTCCTCCGATTCTGTACGCGATGAGCGCCACTACATATGCCCACAGACACTGGAATCCGATGGTTCCCCATGTCCACTTCGCATTGTTCATCTCACGCTTGATAGCGCCGATGGCCGCAAAGCACGGAGCACACAGAAGGTTGAAGCACATGAAGGCAAATGCCGAAGCCTTTGAGTAGTCTGCCGCAACTCTCGTCCAGATCTGATCACCGTTTTCCTCAAGCTCCTCCTCGGAATCATCATAATTGTAGAGAACTCCGAATGTGCCTACTACATTTTCCTTGGCTATAAGTCCGGTTACGGTAGCGACCGTAGGCTTCCAGGAGTTCAGACCCTGAGGTGTGAATATCCATGCCACGCTGTTTCCGATATCTGCAAGAAGCGAGTCGCTGTCGGGAGATACCTCATCAACAGGTATGTTCATCTTCTCTGCTACAGACTCTACATATTCTTCTGTTGCAACCGTCTCGTCCTCATACAGCGCACTGACATTGCCGAACTTGCCGTTCACATATCCGTAGCTGGAAAGGAACCAGATGATGATCGTCGACACGACGATGACGGAGCCGGCTCTCTTGATGAAGGACCAGCCGCGCTCCCACGTCGCGCGAAGAACATTGGAAAGGGAAGGAATATGGTATGCCGGAAGCTCCATAACAAAGGGAGCAGGCTCTCCGGCAAACATCTTAAACTTCTTCAGTATGATTCCGGTTACTATGATGGAACCCATTCCGATGAAGTAGGCAGATGCCGAGATCATGGCGCTGCCGCCGAACATCGCACCTGCGATAAGCCCGATGATAGGCATCTTGGCGCCGCAGGGCATAAATGTTGTAGTCATAACCGTGATCTTTCTGTCGCGGTCATTTTCGATGGTTCTTGAAGCCATAACTCCGGGAACTCCGCAGCCTGTCGCTACAAGCATAGGGATGAAAGACTTGCCCGAGAGTCCGAACTGGCGGAATATACGATCCATGACAAATGCAACTCTGGCCATATATCCTACATCCTCAAGGATGGACAAAAGCAGGAACAGCACAAGCATCTGAGGAACGAATCCCAGAACCGCGCCGACCCCGGCGATGATTCCGTTCTGAACCAGATCATACGCTACAGATGTATCGGCAACGCCCAATGCCGCGAATATCGAATCTACGGCTCCCGGAACCCACTCGCCGAATATCACATCATTGGTGAAATCAGTAGCAGCAGTACCGATGGATATACTCCAGCCGCCCATGGCGATAGCGTACAGGCAGAACATAACGACCGCAAATATCGGGAGTCCCAGCACCCTGTTGGTCACGATCTGGTCTACTCTGTCGGATACCGTAAGCTCGTGCTTGCTGCCCTTCTTCTTTACGGCCACCTCACAGATCTTTGTGATATAGCTGTATCTTCCGTTTGTGATGATCGACTCCGCGTCGTCATCCTCTGCTGTCTCGACCTCTGCAACAGCCTTTTCTACGGCTGCCTTCTGAGACTGTGAGAGCTTCAGCTGCTCAAGCACCTTCTCATCTCTCTCAAAGGCCTTGATGCTGTACCAGCGAACCAGACTCTCCGGAACAAGACCTCTGATCTCATCCGCTATCGTAGCCAGAGCGCCCTCTATCTTTGAATCATATGTCATGGCCGTCGGAACCGAGCTTTTATCCGATGCCGCCTTGACTGCCAGCTCTGCGGCTTCCTGTGCGCCTTCTTTCTTCAGTGCGGAGATCTCTACTACAGGACATCCGAACTTTGCGGAAAGTCCCTTTATATCTATCTTGTCGCCGCTGCTGCGCACCAGATCCATCATGTTGATGGCCATTACCACCGGAATACCCAGCTCCATAAGCTGCGTGGACAGATAGAGATTTCGCTCTATATTGGTTCCGTCAACGATATTGAGAATCGCGTCGGGCTTTTCCGCCACCAGATAGGTACGCGACACTACCTCCTCCAGAGTGTACGGAGAAAGCGAATAGATGCCCGGAAGATCCTGGATGACCACATCCTCATGATCCTTGAGCTTTCCTTCCTTCTTCTCGACCGTAACACCCGGCCAGTTTCCTACATACTGATTTGAACCGGTCAATGCATTGAACAGTGTGGTCTTACCACAGTTCGGATTGCCGGCAAGTGCAATCTTGATACTCATTTCAAACAAGCCTCCCTGTACTTATATATGTCGGTACTCTGATATGTCCCGCCGAGTTACTCTACCTCTATCATCTCCGCGTCCGCCTTGCGTACCGACAGCTCGTAACCGCGAATGTTCAGCTCCATGGGATCTCCCAGCGGCGCCACCTTGCGTACCATAATGTCCACGCCCTTCGTGATTCCCATGTCCATGATACGGCGCTTCACAGGGCCGCTTCCGTGCAGCTTCGCAACCTTGCACGTCTCTCCGACATTCACGTCCTTCAGTGTTTTCATTGCTTCCTCTTCTCCTTTGTTCTTTGTAGCCGTCCGGATCCATGCAGCCGATCCGTCAACACCGCGTACTCCTTATCCGACCATGATCCTGCGGGCCATCGCCTCATCAACAGCGATCCTCGCATCCTTGACCTGGATGATAACGTTTCCGCCGATGTTGTTAACCACCATAACCTTCTCGCCCGTCACAAAGCCGAGCTCTGAAAGATGCTGCCGAACCTTCGGATTGCCTGAAATGTTCACGATAGTTACCGCTTTTCCGGCATCAGACATTGTAATTGGCATAATATTCATCACCTTTCCCTGTATGCCTTGGGGTTAGATCAGTCTAACCTTGCGGCATCATTACAGCAGTTAAATAAAACTAACTCTTACGCTTGCATTATAGTTAGCGGCATCTAATATTGCAAGCTTTTACCTTCAAAAATTTCCCCTGTCCTGCCGAATGTTGCAATATCCACAATTTTATATTTCTTCTCCGGCTGCCGTTTGGCAAATGGACGAAATAGCACCGTTTGAGGCGGCAGAGTGCAAAAAGGCCTTGAAGGCGCATCCGCGATATGCTAGTGTATGCGCAACAACTTAACCCGTTGAAGTGTTAGGAATCGCATCGATCCGCGCGAGACCGAACATGGAGGGCGCTTTGGAGAATTCCATTAGATTGGATGCCGAAGGTGCAAGGCATGTGAATGCCGAATCTCTCAGGCAAAAGAACGAAGCTGAATGTTTAAACCTATCCGGAGTATCTTGATATCCGGATATCATGCTGAAGTTTCTTATGCCGCTTGATGTTTATCATCAGCGGCTTTCTTATTTGATTTCGGTCTGATGGCATCTGCCCGGGCAGATGTATGCTGTGTCCTCCAAAGCGTATACATACACGCCGCCCAGGCGGCTATACAATGGAGGGAAATGTTATGCTGCTGTCTGTGGTTCAGACCATCAATTCTTACCTGTCAGACTATGTCCTCATCATACTGCTCATAGGTGTAGGACTGTGGTATTCCGTCAAAACCGGATTTGTTCAAATCCGCTACTTCGGCTACGGCATGAAAAAGACCTTCGGCGATCTTAATCTCTTCGGAGAAAAGCAGGATGCCGGTATGTCCTCATTTCAGGCGCTCGCGACGGCTGTCGCCGCACAGGTAGGCACCGGCAATATCGTCGGAGCAAGCGGTGCGATACTCACGGGCGGTCCCGGAGCCATCTTCTGGATGTGGATCATCGCCTTCCTCGGCATGGCTACCATCTATGCGGAGGCGACACTGGCGCAGACAACAAGAATAGTTCGCCCCGACGGCAGCATCCACGGTGGTCCTGTCTACTATATCACTACTGCATTTACCGGAAAATTCGGCAGATTTCTGGCCGGCTTCTTCTCCGTCGCTATCATACTTGCGCTCGGATTCTTCGGATGCATGGTGCAGTCCAACTCGATCGGCGCGACTATAAGCACCGCGTTCGGCATTCCGGCGTGGATAGTCGGTATCGCTCTTGTCATCATCTGCGCATTTATATTTCTCGGAGATGTAAAGGCTCTCGCCTCAGTTACCGAGAAACTGGTTCCCTTTATGGCTGCCATCTTCATATTCGGAAGCATTGTGGTGCTGGCTGTACGAATCACCTATATACCGGCCACATTTGCCATGATATTCAGATATGCATTTACTCCTCAGGCTATCATAGGCGGCAGCTTCGGACATGCTCTTAAATCAGCAATCAGCCAGGGTGCAAAGCGCGGTCTTTTCTCCAATGAGGCCGGAATGGGCTCCACTCCTCACGCTCACGCTCTGGCCAATGTCTCATGCCCGCATGAGCAGGGCACCGCTGCCATGATCGGCGTATTTATCGATACATTTATCGTCCTCACCCTCAATGCTCTCGTCATCATATCCACGCTTTATACAAGTGACGGTATCCTTGCATCAGGCGTCATCCCCGAGGGTATCGGCAAGGCCAATCTGGCTCAGACAGCATTCGGCTGTGTCTTCGGCGAGAAGCTCGGAGCCATGTTCGTGGCGGTCTGCCTGTTCTTCTTCGCATTTTCCACCATACTCGGCTGGAATCTCTTCGGACGCATCAATGTCATATGGATGTTCGGCGACAAGGCCAACCATCTGTATACGGTTATAGCTCTTGTCTTTATCTTTCTCGGAACACTGGCTGAGAATGATCTCGTATGGGAGCTGTCCGATATGTTCAACCAGCTCATGGTCATCCCCAATGTCATCGCACTATTCGCTCTGACTCCGATTGTTGTAAAGAGTGTGAGCAGCGTGCAGGCCACTCTTCGCCGCGATTCCGGCTCAGAAGGTAAGGTCATCGCCGACTAGATATAGATTGTCGTAATACCATCATATTTCGTCATGAGCTCGCCGATTTCCATACTCATCTCACATCTGAGACATCCAAATATCTGAAGCACAAATGGATATGCTTTGGCTAGTGCTGCCAGGGCATATCCTTTTTTTGTGCTCTATTTTGAAAATCCAGCTGCTTCCATTTCCGGAAAAACTTATGCCTAAAGGTTATAAGTCAAGCATGTATTGATATTAGTGCATGGCAACAATAAAAATTAAAATCCTTATTAACATCATTATGTAAGCGGCTTTTAAAAAAATCACAGGAGCCGCGGAAAAGAGAGGAAAGCTTATGGGGAATCTTATCAATTCAACGGCATTTAAGTTCAGATGGATCAACGGTCAGTGCTTTGAGTTCAAGCTCAACAACGGTGTTACCCTGCTGACAGATCCCTGGTATCACATGGAGGAAGGAGATGGAATGCTGAGCGAGATGTGTCCTCCGGGATTCACATTGGATGACATAGAAGGCGCTGACTATATATTTCTGAATCACACCCATGGGGATCACATATGCAATCTTCAGGAGATCGTGGACAGGTATCACTCGATTGTCATCACGCATTCAGCCAATGTGCTGGAGCTCATGAAGACACATGACATTGATGTTACAGATATGTATCCGGTGGATTATGAGGGCACATACTATTTTGACGGCTTTACCCTTGAAACACATCACGCAACGCACCACCGACAGAACGGAGGCACACTGGCAAAGGGGCTTTCCAGAAGACCGGGAGATCCGAAATCGCTGGTCAACGCAATGGGCGGTACATTTAACATGAATTTTGTCATGACTACACAGCAGGGCATGAGGGTCGCGTTTATCGGCGGAAATGACGACGGGATGATACAGAGACTGCAGGGAGTGAACAAACCTAATATCATCATACGCAACAAGATGGCCTCATCCAAGGTCAAGGAGGGCGTTGCAGAAAACTTCGCGGACTGGTTTGCGTCAGTTGACAACCAGATATTGATACCGATGCATTACGAGACCTGGCTGACAAAGGATCCTGAGTTTGCTCAGAAGATGATCAGCGACATGAACTGCATCATGGAGGAGAAGGGCTTAAGCGGCCGCGTGGCACCCATGATGAGAGGCAAGTGGTACACACTTGATCTTTCGATAAACGAGGCCTGAGAATATCAGATAACAGAGGAGATTTCACACGCAGAGCGCCATAGCAAAATAGGAGGGACAGATGACAGCTCAAATGTGGTTATGTCTTGCTATATTTTTATTCATGATAGTGGGGTATGTAATAGGCGGTAGATTCGGCATCTCGAACGGAGTGATCGCGATGACTACCGTTGCGATGGTAAGCTGGTCGGGCCTGGTTCCGGTCAAGACGGTCCTGACAAACTTTGCGACGAAGAATTCACTACAGATCATAGGAATGTTTATCGTCGCGGCAGGATTTAACAGAACTCAGGCCGTCAAGAAAATGTCGGCCATGGTATACAAGATAAGTGGCGGAAGCTTCACGAAGGTTCTCGCAGGATATGTACTGATGGGATTCGCGCTGACGAATCTCGGACTTAGTCCTATGACCGCGTTTGCGATCATAGGTCCGCTGGCCGCCTCATGCTGTGCGGATTTCGGACTCAGCCCGTCAAAAATCATCATGCCGATTGCACTTACATGCATAGGAGCATGCGGCATTCTGCCGCTGGGACAGGGAGCGATCACATACGCAACTCAAAACGGATATCTGGAAAGCTACGGGTACACGGATTATCAGATGCAGCTTCTTGATACTTTCAAGGGGAGAATGCCGCTGGCTATATTTATCATCGCATATGCCATATTTATCATGCCGAGATTCTGCCCTGAGCAGCCGTCCGTGACCCCAAGGTTTGATACTGCACAGGGTAAGGCAAAGAAGAGCGGAAAGGAAGCAGAGCCGCTTAGCCCCGTAAAGGAGGCACTGGGCTACGGCATCTTCGCATTAACAACGCTGGCTCTGATTTTCAACAGCAGTCTGGAGCTTGGAGAGGCTTGGCAGATAGCATTTACAGGAGCATCTCTTTTGATGATGTGCGGGATACTTACGCCAAAGGAGGGCATCAATGCAATACCCGTCCGCATCGTTCTGATGCTGGCAGCCGCACAGACCATAGGCGGAGCGATGACTGAATGCGGGCTTGGGGATCTGATAGGCGATACACTGGCAGGAGCGTTGGGAGGAACAACAAACGGCTATGTCATAGGGGCGGCATTTTTTATAATACCCTTTGTTTTGACGCAGCTAATGAACAACGCCTCCGTCAGCAACATATTCAGACCGATATTGATATTGACATGCAAATCACTGGCCTGCGACCCTGTCGGACCGCTGATTCTGCTTTCTGCCGCATCTCTCACTGCTTTTCTTACGCCGATGGCCACGGGCTCGGTGCCGATCGCAATGGATCTGGGCGGCTACGATCAGAAGGATCTGCTGAAGATGGGATGGCTCCCGTCAATCATCATATGTGTCATTGCTGTATTCTGGGTGATGACGGTCTTTCCGGCGTATCATTGATTTGTTCATACTATGAGGGTGAATAATTCCGGTTAAAATATAACCCGCAGGCGGATGTACCTCCTGCGGGGATTTTAATGTCAATTATGCTCAGAAAACAGGCCGGTAGTAAACAAATATCAGCTATGTATTCTGTTTCTTCATCTCTCTTCGCATTAGATTTGTCATCGGCTCCATATCCTTGAGTCGGTCAAAATGCTCCTTCAATGCTTCGCAAACGATCCTGTATCTGATGTCATTTCTAAAATCTCTGCGGCATACAAGATATCTTTCCACTCTTTCCTGTTCATCCTGCGCCACCGCATATATTCTGTCAGGATCCAGCTTCACATTGCTTTGCACCTCCTCATCCGATATGATCAGCGATGCATATCCCGCATCAACCTTCGCATATCGCATGGTCATGCTCGACTCCTCAATGATGTCCGCATGTATGGCGTTTTTTTTAAGCATACTGTCCAAATTATATCTGCTGCTCGTCCCGCTCATGTTGCATATGAAGGTTTCCCCTTCCATCTCCCTGAGTGATAGAACAGGGAAGCCCATCCTGCTTTTCGCGCGAGCGCGGTTCCCGGCATCGCTTCCGTTTCTCAGATAGATATATGCGCCTGCCTCACATATCTTTGTCGAGTAAACATTTTCCTTTTCATACCTGCGGTCAACCATAAATACTATATCTGTGGCACCGGCAAGCAGTGCATTCATGAGCTCACGCGAAGGATATGTTCCTACAATTACATGATAATCTTTATAGTTCTCGTACACATACCGCATGATAGGCCCTGAGAGCATCTGTGCACGCTGCATGGTTGTAGCAAACCGTACATTCATGTCATTTTGCATCCTTATTGACATCAGCTTCTCTTCAAATCTCATGTGACTAAGAAGCATCATCTGTGCCATCTCCTCAAAGCATCTACCCGCCTGAGTCAGCGTCAATGTCTTTCCCTTACTGCGCTCAAAAATCGTGATTCCGTACTCCTGCTCCACCCTTTTGATGCATTTACTTAAAGCAGGCTGCGACACATACAATGCCGCAGCCGCCTTATTGATGCTTTGTGTTCTGATCACCTCCAGGATGCTTTCAGCGTCCTGTATCGTCATTGCTCTTCATCCTCGTCTATCTGACGGATCACATCGATGATGCTGTTGTCCCTGTACATTACCACGCCTACTACGCGATCCTTGTAGCGGATCGGATCCGGTGTGCCGACCAGAGCGTATGCCATATCACGGAGCTTTTCGATTGGCAGTACCCTGATGCCCGCCGCCTTGAGCTTTTCAGCCACCTCAGGGCGACGCGGATTGACTGCCACACCGCAGTCCGTAACAACCACATCCACGGTATCACCCGGCGTCACTAGCGTGGAGACCTTGTCTATGATCGACGGAATACGGCCTCTTGTAAGAGGAGCAACCACCACCGAAAGTCCGGCTCCCGCTGCCGTATCAGGATGTCCTCCGATAGCTCCGCGGATCACGCCGTCCGAGCCTGTCAGTACATTGACATTGAAATTCACATCTATCTCCAGTGCCGACAGGATGACGAAATCAAGCTGGTTGACCGCCGCACTTCCCTGATAGCTTGCGTAGTATACCGAATCGATCTGATGGTGGAAATGATTTCTCTTCAGACTCAGCGCCGCGTCAAGATCGAAGCTCTGCACATCAAGTATACGATTGACAAGACCCTCCTCATACATAGCAGCTATCTGACCCGTGATGCCTCCAAGTGCAAACCGGCACTTGATATTCTGTGCAAGCATCTTCTCGCGAAGAAATCTGGCCGTTGCAAGCGACGCTCCGCCTGTTCCCATCTGCATAGAGAAGCCGTCGTAGAAGTATCCTGCCGCCTCAACCACATTGGCAGCCGTCTCCGCAATCAGCAGCTCCTTGGGATTCTTCGTATATCTTGTCGCTCCCGACATGATGCCCTTGGGATCTCCGATGTCCTCGAGATAAACGATAGCATCCACATCATACTCCGGTATAGCCCACGGAGCATTCGGGTACGGAACAAAATGATTCGTCAATATGATTGTATAGTCAGCATACTTCGCATCAGTGCGCGCATATCCGAGAGATCCGCATGCTATGGCCTTGTCATCGCTGCGGCTGTATCCGTTCGCATTGCCGTAGGGATCGCATGACGGAGCGCCGAGGAAGGCCACATCTATGTGAAGATCGCCCGATGCTATGGCAGCCGCCCTTCCGCCGTGGCTCCTGAAGACTATCGGGAAGTCCATAAGTCCGCGTGATATCTCCTCTGCAAGCTCTCCTCGCAGTCCCGATGTCTCGATATGCGTGATCACCCCGCTCTTTATGTGCTTGATCAGAGGAGCATGCACCGCCGACAGCGAGGACGCCGCAAGTGTGAGATTCTTAAAGCCCATCTCAGCCAGCTTGTCCACCACCTGTATGATGATATGATCGCCGTCACGGAAATGATGATGGAACGATATGGTCATTCCATCCTTGAGACCGCTCATTCGTATCGCATCCTCAAGGGATGGCACTATCTTGTTGGTCTTCTGCACCTGCTCCTTAAATGTGGCCGGATCCTTCTCTATCTGTCTGTCAAAAGCTCCGTGATTGGATATCTCGTCTATATGAGGTATCTTCGAGATGTCCACGGGCTGAAAATTTCTGCTTGTCTGTGCCATGGCTTAGTCCTCCTCACTGTGTTTGTCCGCTTCCGCCAGCTCGATCATCCTCTGTGCCCTGAGCACTATGGGGCGGTCGATCATCTTGCCCTTGAGGCTGATGACACCGGAGCCCTTGCGATGAGCCTCCTCTATTGCGTCCATGATGGCGTATGCCTTTTCCAGATCCTTCTGCGTCGGGACAAATGCCTTGTGAAGCGGAGCTATCTGGCGAGGGTTGATGACAGACTTTCCGTCAAAGCCAAGCTTCTTGATGATATTGACCTCATTCATGAAGCCCTCCTCATCATTGACATCCGAGAACACGGTATCAAGTGCGGCTATTCCCGCAGCTCTTGCTGCGTGGAGGATCATTGATCTGGCAAAAAACAGCTCCGTTCCGTCAGAGCGTGTTGTCTTCAGATCCGTCACATAGTCCTCAGCGCCCAGCGCTATACCTATGAGACGGTCGGAGGCAAGCGCTATCTCACGGGCGTTGAGTACGCCGTTTGCAGACTCTATAGCCGCCATCATGCCCACGCTTCCTACAGGAATGCCGTGCTTTTTCTCTATTCTCTCGATCTCTCTCTCACAGTCGATAACATCCTGAGCGCTGTCAGTCTTCGGAAGACGCACTACATGCACTCCGGCGGGGATGATGGCTTCAAGATCCTTTACACCCATCCCGGAGGCGATATCATTGATGCGCACCACTATCTCCTTCTTTCCGAAGTCGATATTGCGTATCGCGCTGTATACCAGCATCCTTGCGGCATCCTTCTCCGCAAGTGATACCGAATCCTCCAGATCCATCATGATGGCATCTGCCTTGTACAGTCTGGAGTCCGCTATCATGGCCGGATTGTTGCCGGGAACGAACATCATGCTGCGGCGAAGTCTGTCCTTTTTATATCGTTTCTCGCTCATCTCTTCACCTCCCAGCCGTAATCGTCGACCTGCGCTGCTCTGAGCACGGCCGCACTGGTGCGGGCAAATATCGTGCAGTCAAGAGCTCCCTTGTCGACAGCAGTGACATTTGCATCGGTTACTCCCGCGGTATCAAGCGCCTTCTGTATCTGTGATCTGATATGACGGCCGTACTGTGCCATCACCGGGCTGGTCAGATCGATGCTGATGCCTCCCTTTTCATGGGGCTCCACAGTAACCATGATGTCCCCTGATTCCAGTGTTCCGGCTACGCCGGCATGAAGAATATCCATCTCTTAGCCTCCTGTGTTGTAGATATGTCCGCTCAAAAAGCCCGCAACATCAGCTCTTTGAAACCTCTCATATATGATGCTTCATATAACGGCAAAAGTGCTGCCGCCTTGCGGCGGCATGCACCATTACTTTCCTGCGTTTCTCTTCCTGTTGAAGTTGATGAGGCAGCCTGCCTTGACGATCGCCTTCTCCTCATCAGTCATCTCCTTGATATAGAGATGAATCTCCTCGGCCTTTCCGCTCTTTATGACATATGCAGTGATATCGGACATATCCGTATCGAGCGCTGCCCTGATGCCGGGAACATAGATGTAATCATCCACCTCGAACATGGTCGGCTCTCCCTTGAGGTGGAAGGGGATCATGCCCCAGTTCATGACATTGGAGCGGTAGCGCTTTGTAGCATAGTCCTGGGTGATATTGGCGAGTCCTCCGATGACCCTCTGGCAGCTGGCCGCCTGCTCTCTGGCCGAGCCGTCTCCGGGCTTGTTGGCATAGAGCACCGATCCTATCTCTGTCTCCTCCATGCTCACGCTCTCCTGCCCCGGGATAGTGCGGATCACCCTGTATACCTCATCAAGCTCGGGAGCCTGCGCAATGAGATCCTTGCCCTCCTCGCGGGCCTTCTCCAGCGCGTCCATGGCCTTCGTCTTTCCTACATAAGCCGGGTCACGCCGTGAAAGCGTAAACTCCGCAAGTCCCAGAGGATTGGAGCGGAATGACGATGTCTCTCCGGAGGGGATCAGCTCATCCGTAGTAGTAACCTCATCAAGTATCTTGGAGCATACGCGCAGCAGAATATTGTCCGTAAGGGCAGGTCTCACCGGCCAGTCCTTGATGTTCGGTCCGAGGAAGAGCTCTGTCTGCGGTTTTGCAGCTCCAAAGCCGTCATATACTCTCGCCTTATATGATGAATCATCAAAGTAGTACTTTCCTACCTCTCCGAAATACTCTCCGAACTCCTGTGCGCTGGTGATGAGTCCGCCGTTGGCCGCCGTAGCCGCTATACTGCGCGCATCCATCAGCGCACATGCCGACATCTGTCCGTTTCCGGGCTTTGAGCCCTCTCTGTTGGGGAAGTTTCTGGTGGTATGGCGAACAGAGAAGCCGTTGTGATTCGGAGTGTCTCCTGCGCCGAAGCACGGACCGCAGAATGCCGTCTTTATCACGGCTCCCGCTCCCATGAGACTGGTGAGCGTTCCGTTCTTTGTCAGCTCCATGTATACCGGCATGGATGACGGATATACGCTGAGCGTAAACTCACCCGCACCTATGCTTCTGCCTCTGAGAAGGTTCGCTGCCTCCGTCACATTGCTGAAGGTACCTCCGGCGCAGCCCGCTATGATGCCCTGCTGAGTCTGAAGCCTTCCGTTTCTCACCTTATCAAGCAGTGTATACGGCGCTCTTCCCTGACTTACAGCCTCCGCCGCCTTCTCTGTCTCGGCGAGTATATCCGTGAGGTTCGCATTGAAGTCGTCGATGGTATAGGCATTGGACGGATGGAACGGCATGGCGATCATCGGCTTTACAGTAGAAAGATCGATATATACACAGCCGTCATAGTAGGCTACATCCGCCGGATTCAGTTCCTTATAGTCCTGTCCTCTTCCGTGCGTCTCCAGATATGCCTTCGTATCAGCATCGGTTCTCCATATAGATGAGAGGCATGTAGTCTCCGTAGTCATGACATCAACTCCGTTGCGGTAGTCGGTTGTCATCGAGGATACTCCGGGGCCTACAAACTCCATAACCTTGTTCTTCACATATCCGTTCTTGTAAACCGCTCCGCATATAGCCAGTGCGATATCATGAGGTCCTACCCACGGCTGCGGCTTTCCTGTCAGATATATGGCGATGACTCCCGGATATGCACTGTCCCAGGTGTCTCCGAGGATCTGCTTATCAAGCTCTCCGCCGCCTTCGCCGACCGCCATGGTTCCGAGGGCTCCGTAGCGTGTGTGCGAATCCGAGCCTAGAATCATCTTGCCGCATCCTGCGTGCATCTCTCTCATATACTGGTGGATGACTGCCATATGCGGAGGCACAAATATACCGCCGTACTTCTGAGCTGCCGTCAGTCCGAACATGTGATCATCCTCGTTGATGGTGCCGCCTACGGCATTCAGGCTGTTGTGGCAGCATGTGAGGATATACGGCATCGGAAATCTGTCCATACCGCTTGCTCTCGCCGTCTGGATGATGCCGACAAATGTGATGTCATGGGATGTGAGCGCATCAAAGCGTATCTTCAGCGCGTCCATAGAGGCATTCTGATTATGCGCCTTCAATATGCCGTATGCGATGGTTCCCTTCTTTGCCTCTTCCTTGTCGACAGCTTTTCCTGTCATCTGCGTCACCTTTGCGGCATCGCTCTCGGCTACCAGCTCCGTGCCGTTGACCAGATAGACTCCTTCCTTGTAAAGTTCTATCATATCCCTCTCCTTCTTGAATGTGACTGTATTTATGCTTGTCTGTTAGTGAGAAAAGTAGCATATTCAGCGGATTCTGTCGATTGTTTCAAGCAAATAATCCGTAAATTCTGCAGCGCTGGCATCCTCTGGAAGTGTGGTGACCACAAGTTTCTTTTCTGTTCTGGTGCATATATCCAGTGCCTCATCCAGAAGCTTTTTGCGATCTGCATATCCGATATGCGCCATCATCTCTCCCATAGCTCTGATCAGGCTGCAAGGATCCGCATAGGCTCCGCGATTGTTGGCCATGAGATACTTCCCCACTCCGTGGATGGCCTCAAACAGCGCATAGCGGTTTCCGATATTCGAGGAGCATGATGTTCCGAGTCCGCCCTGATGCTCTGCCGCAACATCCGTGACTATATCGCCGTACAGATTCGGCAGCACGATGACATCTATACCCTTGCTGAACTCCGGATCCATCATCTTGGCGGCCATTCCGTCCACCAGCTCCTCCCGGATGCTTATCTCCGGATACTCGCTTTCTCCTACACGATGTACAGCCTGTGCGAAATCTCCGTCTCCCAGCTTTATAATGTTGGATTTGGTAACCACGGTTACATTCTTCTTGCCATTTTTCCTGGCAAATTCAAATGCGGCTCTGGCTATACGCTCCGCACCCGGCTTCGTGCATACCTTAAAGTCAATATCAAGATCATCTCCAACCTTGATTCCCTTGTTGCCGAGTATATATTCACCCTCGATATTCTCGCGGAAGAATGTGTAGTCTATGCCCTTGTCCGGAATCCTGACCGGACGAACCGCTGCAAAAAGCTGGAGCTCCCGGCGGAGCAGCGAATTTGCACTGATGAGGTTCGGATAGGGATCACCTGCCTGAGGTGTTAAAAACGGTCCCTTGACCAGCACATCGCACTGCTTGCATGCCTCCAGAACATCATCCGGAAGTGACTGCATTTTCGCCACACGCTCCTCTATGGTCATGCCCTCTATCATTCTGATTTTCAGCCTGCCGTCTGCGATCTCGGCAGCCATGAGGCTGTTCAGCACACGGAGCGCCTGCTCCATGAGTATCGGTCCGGTTCCGTCTCCCGGCATGATTCCTACAGTTATCTCATCCAGCCCGGAAAAGTCCTTGATCCCGTCATCCTGCTTCATCGCTTCTATCCTGTCAAGCTCCGAGCGCACCAGCTCTCCGAACCGTTTCTCAGCATCACGGATCATATCTTCTTTTGTCAGCTCTGCCATGCTCTGTCCTCCTTACACTATATTGCTGTCTCCGCCCGGGTTCCCTATATCAGCTTATATTTTAGAGGGAGAGGCGAACCCGGGCAAAAACATAACTCAACACATCTCGAGGTCATTATATGTACTGGCATATATGATGTAAAATGTATATAATTTATGTTTGACATGAGTCATATCACATGTCGCATGTGTAACCGTCTGCCACCGTCTGCTATCGCAGATATGATCTTCTTTTTGCTGAGATTGGTTACAGTGTGTGAGTGCGAAGCATGAAACAATCCGAGTAACCGAAGGTTCGGGTGCACCCGAACCAAGCTTCAAAGAAAGGAGCACATATGGATTTCCGGCAGCTTCAGTATCTTACGGCTATAGCCGAATATCGCAGCATAACCAAAGCCGCCGACGCGCTGTATATATCCCAGTCAGCGCTCAGCCACTATCTCAAGGGAGCAGAATCAGAGCTGGGTGTGCAGATATTTGACCGCTCCACCACGCCTCTGAGTCTGACCTACGCCGGTGAGCGCTACATGGAAAGCGCACGGCTCATCATGCGGGAAAATGACCGTCTCATGAAGGAGCTTCGTGATATAACCGATCATATGACCGGCCGGCTCTCACTTGGCATATCCCGCAACAGAGAGTCCTATACCATCCCGCGGATCCTTCCGATATTTGCCGAGCGATACCCGGGGATCACCGTGGACATATATACCGAGAGCGGCCAAAAGCTCATAGACGCTCTGCGAAGCGGTCGTGTGGATCTGATACTCCTTCCCGATGAGTGGGGCATCGAGACCAGCGGTCTGTGTGTTGAAAGGATCTACTGCGAGGAGCTGGTTCTTGCAGCGAAAAAAGACGCGCTCCCGAAGGAAGCGCGTATCACTCATGATCCGTCCGCTGCGTCGATCCGCCCGGAGGCACTTAAAAATATGACATTTTATACCATGTATCCGGCTCACGCCCTGCGAGTATTTACAGACAACTGGTTCCGTCAGAACCGTATACATCCGCCTATAGGCATGGAATTTTCCAGCAATATCAGCTGCTATCGCATGGCAGCCGCAGGTATGGGCTGCGCCATAGTCCCGTACTTCACCACCAGGCTGGCTCAGCCCGGCGATGAGGTCGAGCTCTTCTCGCTCGGCTCAAAGCCCCGGACCTGGGATATCAACATGTACTACCGCAAGGATCAATATCTCGGCCGTCCCGAAAAGGATCTCATAGCCATCGCACGCGAGGTCTTCGCGAACGAAACGCTCTGAAGCCGACTTAATGCGATCGTCAGCGTCATACCGTGATGCAGGCTCTGTACGCGGGCTGCATCACCCGGCTATCCGCGATGGCTGTCTCTCTTTGCATTCTTCTCCCACAAGACAGCAAGACCTATAAGCAGAAGATCCGGCTCATAGCGGATCCTTCGACGGCAGACGGGTACGACACATCCGGCGAGCCCGCCTGTGGCTATCGCATACGCCTCTGTCCCAAGCTCCTCCTCCATGCGCTCTATCATGCCGTCAAGCATGGCTGCCGTTCCGTATATCGCACCTGACTGCATGCAGGTCACCGTGTTGGTTCCGATACATTTGCCAGGTGCATCAAGCGACACCCTCGGGAGCTGTGATGTATGACCCGAGAGTGTCTCCATCGACAGTCTGAGCCCCGGCGCTATCGCACCTCCTGCGAATCTCCCCTGCGCGTCTATAACTGATATGGTCGTAGCTGTTCCCATATCGATGACGATGAGCGGCGGATGATGCAGCTGCAACGCTGCTACCGCTCCGACGACCAGATCCGCTCCGATCTGTCCCGGATCGTCAATTCTTATATCAAGTCCCGTCTTCAGACCCTTGCCTACAGTGAGAACCTCCGCTCCGATCAGCAGCTTTACCGCACTCTGCAGCGTTGAGGTCAGAGGCCATACGACACTGGAGAGTATCGCGCCCTCAAAATCCTCAGGCTTAAAACCTGCGAACTCGAGAACCTCCTTCATAGCTACGGCATACTCATAGTCAGTCCTGTGTACATCCGTCGCCATCCTCGCCACCGCGCGAATCCTGCGGTTCTCGACGCATCCGAGAACTATATTTGTGTTGCCCGTATCAATAGCCAGAATCATATCACGCCTCCACCTCAGTCCTCAATCCCGCAATGCTGTAATAGGTACGACATACACACCGTCCGGTCTGCGGTAGGCAGCATTGCTCAGTCCACAGATGACGCATAACACCTTTGGCGGGATACCACCGTCTTCGGAAGCTATCTCATCATGCAATTTAAGTAAGGAGGCAGCTGCCGCGTCTATCTGATTGGCACCGAGTTTGATCTCAAAGGCTGCCCATGATCCGTCCTGCATCGCAAGTACGGCATCTATCTCCCGGCCTGAGTAGTCCTGATAGTGGTACAGAGAAGCTCCGAAGCACTCCGCATATATCCTAAGATCCCTTTCACATAATGCCTCAAATAAAAAGCCCAGTGTATTCAGATCACCCAGAAGCATATCCGGCGTAAGTCCCAGTGCAGCACAGGCCAGTGAAGGATCGGCGAAATGCCGTTTTTCAGCCTGCTTAACGCGGACGGATGACCGGACTTTGGCAGCGAACGGGGGTTGATTGTCGAGCAGAAAAAGTCTTTCAAATACATCAAGGTAAACCGCGATGGTCTCAGCATCTATATCCTCATCATCGACTTCCTTAATATCATTTTTTAGTCTTTTGTTGGTGACGGTGGTGCTTTCATTGCGAGCCAACGACCTGATCAGCAATCTCATCTTATGTATATCCCGTCTGATTCCGTCTATACGAAATGCATCATCGGTTATTATCGCATTCAGATACTGATCTCCAAGCAGAGCCGCCTGATCAATGGGAAGATCGAGATTGGCAGGCCAGCCTCCGCGTACTATGCACTCAATAATCCGGTGAATATCCACCTCTCCTGTCATGGCAGGAGTCAGCTTGTCACTGCAAATATCTGATAATGACACATTTCCTTTTGATATTCCTGATTCGTACAGGGACATGGGACGCATACGAAGCCTGCTTATGCGTCCGGCACCGCTATGCATTATTCCCTTGTGATTGGGAGTTGCCGAGCCGGTTAGTATAAACTGCCCTTTGCCCGGCGATTGATCAACCGTGTAGCGCACGGCATCCCAGATGGCCGGAACCTCCTGCCACTCATCTATCAGTCGCGGTCTGACCCCCTCAAGGACAAGCGCAGGACTCATCTGCGCCAACTGCCGGTTTTGGAAATTACCGGACGGGTCACCTATAAATATCTCACTATTGGCATGAGCCGAGGATGTCCATGTTTTTCCGCACCACTTAGGCCCCTCGACGCATACTGCACCGAAGGTCTTCAAATAAGTATCTATTTTGGAGTCTATCAGTCTTGGTTTATATTCTTCTCTTTTCATGGTATCTTGATTATAAACCAGTTCAACAGATTCCGCAATTTTATTCCGACAGATTTGAGGATTTCAGTCCGACAGATTTAATGATTTCAATCCGATAGATTTGGCGATTTCAATACGATAGTTTTTATGATTTCATCCTGAAAAGCCTCCACGCAGCAATCTTCAAAGATCAGTAGCATTCACGAGCAAAAAAGATTGATTACAGTGTGGGAGTGCGAAGCACGAAACAATCCGAGTAACCGGAGGTTCGGGTGCACCCGAACCAAGATCTAAAAGTGACAACCTGCAGTTGTATTTCTGAAGATCAAAGCAGGCCGGAAACTGCTTAACCAAGCGATTTCCGGCCTGAATGGTGTAAAAGATAAAACTATATCATGCTTTAACCAGATAAAACTGCTTTGTGCGGATGTTCTCCTTCTGGCCCTCCGGTGCTCCCGGCTCGTCGCATGCGACAACACGCACCTTTTTTTCTTTCAACAGCGCATTTATCACCCTGTAGCACAGCACTGCAGGTTGAGGCACATATCCCTCCGGCCACAGATCCTGTGTCAGTATACGACAGTCCTTGAAGCTCACCGGCCTTTCACTTGCAATTATATGCTCGTCTATCATCCTGTATGCCTTCGCCAGCATCGCCGCATCTATGGGCGCTACGGGGATCTGCGGCTTAAAGCCGTGTATCTCCCAGCCGTCGCGTCTTATAGTCGCCGAGCAGTTCGCTGGCAGCAGATCTATGGCGATAAACTCCACATCCTGAGGGAAAGCGTACTCCGTCGTAGCAAGATAGACACCATCCTCCGCGCGTCCCAGCATCATAGGCTGGTTTATGCGTGCGGCAAATATCGCATCCGGCTCATCTGCACATACCGCAAGAGAAACTATCTCGGACGGATACTCGCAGTATGCCTCATGCATAGCCCTCTCCGGCTCCATACCCTGCGCTATCTTATCCCTTATCAGATGGCACATAACCTCCGACATATGCACGCCGCTACCGTCTGACAAAGTCGGATAGCTGCCGATCGGGTGGCTTTTTGAGACATATTTATATCCCTTCTGCTCCATGGCCTGTGCCATGGAACTTCTTGAGAAGCATGTCTCATCATTGTATTTTCCAAGTGATCCGTTGGCTACATAGGCCAGATACTCGTCGTTTGAGACGAACGGATGCGCCCAGCTGCGGTCGCCTCCGGAGTTGGATCTGCTGTGCATGATACCTGTATGACCCGGAAGGCTCCTCACATCAGAGGATGCATAAAGCCGATCCATATCTCCCAGAACCTTGTCCCAGTGCAGTTTTCCGTCCGATACCGTTGCTATACCCGTATAATAGCCTCCGAAAAACCCCGACTCGCGCTCCATCATATCACACAATATCGGTGCTGCCGGTCGTATTCCCACATATCCTGCTATATTGCACATATGCTTTCCTTTCTACATAAATCTGTAGCACGATACAAAATGCCCCGGACTCACCTCATGCAGCGACGGGCATTTTCCCGCGCATGCATCAATCGGGCAAAAGCATCTCTTGTGAAAGCGGCATTCGTCCGACGGATCCACAGGCGATGACAGTTCTCCCTTCAGCAGTATACGCTCTCGCTTCGCTCCGACCTCCGGAATCGGTATAGCCGACAGAAGCGCCTTGGTATACGGATGCATCGGGTTCTTAAAAAGCTCCTTGGACGGCGCCTTCTCCACTATCTGTCCCAGATACATGACTGCGATATCATCAGCAAAATGCTTAACTACGCTTAGGTCATGCGTGATAAATATATAGGTGAGATTCATCTCCTTCTGCAGATTCTTTAACAGATTAAGTATCTGCGCCTGTATGGAGACATCAAGTGCGGAGACCGGCTCGTCGCATACGATGAATTTCGGCTTCATCGCAAGCGCCCTTGCGATTCCGATTCTCTGACGGCGGCCTCCGTCCAGCTCATGCGGATATGAATTCGTAAGCCTCTGCGCAAGTCCTACCGTCTCCATCAGCTCCTCGACCCGCTCCTCGACAGCTCTTGCACCTCGTACAAGCTTATATTCCCTGATCGGCTCGGCTATCGCCTGAGATACGGTATTTCTGGGATCCAGCGATGAAAAAGGATCCTGAAAGATGATCTGCATCTCCTGTCTCTTTTTCTGCAGCTCTCTGGGTGAAAGCTTTGTGATATCCTGTCCCTCAAACAGTATCTCTCCCGATGTCGGTTCGATGAGCCGCAATACACATCGTCCCGTGGTAGACTTGCCGCAGCCTGACTCTCCTACCACCCCCAGTGTTCTGCCTCTTTCAATCGAGAAGCTGACATGGTCGACAGCATGCAGCATGCCGCGATTTGTCTTGAAATACTTCGTCAGATCTCTGACCTCCAGGATCGGATCAGCCATGCTGCACCTCCTTTCTGTCTATTGCAAACCCCTCGCGATCATATGCACAGCAGCGTGCTATATGTGTATTCGAGAAATGATGAACACTCGGCGCATCCGGTCTGCTGCATTCCGGCGTCGCATACCTGCAGCGCGGCGCAAAGGCGCATCCCTGCGGCAGATTCGTCGGATCTACCATAAGACCCGGGATGGGTACAAGATCCTGATCATCGAGATTGATATTCGGCAGGGAATTGAACAGTCCCTCCGTATACGGATGCTTGGTATGGTTAAATACCTCCTCAAGGCTGCCCTGCTCTACAATGCTTCCCGCGTACATGACAGCGACCTCATCGCATATTTCCGCAACTATACCGAGATCGTGGGTGATCATGATGATGGCCGTGCCGTAGCGCTCGCGCAGTTCTCTCATGAGATCGAGCACCTGAGCCTGTATCGTCACATCCAGTGCCGTGGTCGGCTCATCGGCTATGAGTACCTTGGGATTACATGCCAGCGCTATCGCTATCACAACCCGCTGCTTCATGCCTCCCGAGAACTGATGCGGATACTCAACCGCGCGCTCACGCGGTATCCCTACCAGCTCAAGCATCTCACATGCCTTCTCCCATGCCTCCGCTTTGGTGACATGCTCATGTATCTCTATACTCTCCTGAATCTGCTGTCCTACGGTAAATACCGGATTCAGCGAGGTCATGGGATCCTGGAAGATCATGGATATATCCTTGCCTCTGATCTTCTCGAGCTGTGCCGGCTTCATCGCAAGCATATCCTGCCCGCACACATGAATCTGACCGCTTTTGATGACCCCCGGCGGATCCGGTATGAGCCGCAGCGCAGCCAGGGCGGTTGTCGTCTTGCCGGCGCCGGTTTCTCCGACCAGACCTATAGTCTGCCCGGGCTTGAGATGAAGGCTGACACCGTTTACAGCTCTGACGGTTTCGTCATCCATCTCAAAATGGACAGTCAGATCCTGAATATCCAAAACATTATCTTCGTGGTTGTCCATAGCGACCCTCCTTATCGTTTGAGCTTCGGATCCATCGCGTCGCGCAGACCATCACCCACCAGATTAAATGCAAGCACGGTAATCATGATCGCCAGACCCGGGAAGAATGTCATATAGCTGTATCCCCGCAGGAAATTGCGGCCTGCCGAAAGCATAGCGCCCCATTCCGGTGCCGGAGACGGAACGCCCATTCCCAGAAAGCTGAGCGATGATGCCGTGATGATGGCAGAGCCGATACGCAGGGTGGTCTGAACTATGATAGGAGACAGACAGTTCGGAACAATATGCCTCATGATGATCTTCCAATCCGCTATGCCTATGGCCTTCGCAGACTCTACATAGTCCTGTCCGCGCACGGTCAGTACCGCGGCTCTGGTTATACGCACAAACTGAGGTACGCTGGTCAGGCCTACGGCTATCATCAGTGTCAGAGTGCTGGCGCCCAGCGCCGATACTATGCAGATACCCATCAAAAGCGACGGAACCGCCGCAAAGATATCTGTGGTGCGCATGATGAGATTTTCCACTCTGCCCCCGAAGAATCCTGCTACCGATCCGAGCGTTACGCCTAGCACAAGTGCTATGCATACCGCGACAAAGCCTACGGCAAGCGAATATCTGGTTCCGTACAGCAGCCGATAGAATATATCTCTGCCCTTATCGTCCGTGCCCATGAGATGCTTCGCATTCGGTGTCTGCAGTCGCTCGGATACATTCTGTGCTATGACCTGCGTATCATAGTCGACCCACATAGGCACTGTTATGGCTATCACTACGAGAACTATCACTATGGCAAGCCCTAGAAGCGCTCCCTTATTCTTTTTCAGACGCTTCCAGATCTCCGCTGCCTGACTGCGTCCGCGATGCGAGGAACTGTTCTGTCCGTTCATGCCTTCTTCCCTCCCTTCGCATACTGAGCCTTTATACGGGGATCAACAAAGGCATACAGCAGATCGACCGCAAGTAGCAGCAGACTTACTATCGCAGTCGTCAGCACTATGCTGCCTGTTACCACGGTGACATCCCGGGAGTTTACCGAATCTATGATCAGTCGTCCTACCCCCGGCCAGGCAAAGACCGTCTCAGTCAGAACCGAGCCTCCAAGCGCTCCTGCTATCTGCGTACCGGATACCGTGATGATCGGGATCAGAGCGTTCCGAAGAGCATGCTTTAGAATGACTGCCTTTTCCTTCACACCCTTGGCTCTTGCCGTGCGAAGGTAATCCTGACACAGAGCATCAATCATGCTGGAGCGCGTGGTTCTGGTCAGCAGCGCTATCTGCTGCAGGCCGACGGACACAGACGGAAGGATGATGCTTTTGAATCCTGAGAATCCGCTTGACGGCAGCCATCCCAGCTTCAGTGAAAAAAGAATGATGAGCAGCAGCCCCAGCCAGAACGCCGGCATTGACAGACCTATCAGCGCCAGCACCATGCTCATATTGTCCCAGAAGGAGCCTCTGTGAACAGCTGAAAATATACCGAGAGGCAATGCGCACAGATGAGAGAATACTATAGCACCGATGGCCAGCATCAGGGTATTGGGCAGACGGGATGTGTACAGATACCACACGGATTTGCCGGTCTGGATAGATGTACCCAGATCGCCGTGAAGAAGATTTGACATATAAATCAGATAACGATATATGACGGAACGGTCATATCCCATCTCATGGCGCAATACGGCCAGCTGCTCCTCCGTAGCGTCAGGCGCTATCATGGCTACCACATCCCCCGGTGCCAGATCCATGACGAAATATACCAGAAATGACACACCCATGAGGACGGGTATCATGAGAAGAAGTCTCTTAATTACATAGCGATGCATAGATCCTCCTTTTGGAGTGAGGGACCGAAAGCTGCTTTCGATCCCTCAGAGAGTTTTTATCAATCAACAGAAACGGCTATCTGGCTGAAATCATGATATCCGTTCGGTTCCCAGATGACTCCGCTCAGATTTTTATTGAACGCATTTACACTCTTATTGTAGAAAAGCGGGATATAATATGCCTGATCATGATTGATCTGCTGCACTTCCTCATACATCGCCTTTCTTGCCGCGTCATCGGTCTCGCCTCTCGCGCTGTCTATAAGCTCCATGATACGCTCATCCGTGACTGTAGCCTTGTTGACATTGCTGTTCGCATAATACGGGCGTCTGGCATCCTCGCCGTAGTAGTTCCAGCTAAGGCTGTAAACCATAGCCTGATGCTCTGCCGTATTGAATTTGCTCATAGTCGAAAGTGCTGCCGGCTCAACCTTGTTGATGGTTACATCTATGCCTGCCGCTCTTGCCTGCTCCTGGATGACCTCCGCGCATGACTGGAAGGCATTCGTGGAAACAGTTATCTCAAGCTTGGCACCGCCGTCGGGATATGCCTTTGCGAGATACTCCTTTGCAAGATCGAGATTCTGCTCATAAGGCCCGAATGAATCTGTGTATCCGTATGTATCTCTTCCCCAGTATGATGTAGCTATCGTGCCCATTCCGTTTGTGGCAACTGTATTGATCTCATCAAGATTGAGGCTGTGTGCTACGGCCAGTCTCAGATTCTGATCATCACCGGGCTCATGAGCTGTACAGAATGCGAGGTAATAGCATGTGGTCGAATCGAGCTGAACCATATCAAGCTTATCATCCTCCTCGATAAATCCGAGCTCTGTGGCTGACGGCTCTATGCAGACATCGATCTCGCCATTCTGAAGCGCGATCAGCCTTGCCGAGTTCTCAGGTATATAGCGGATGGTTACCGTCTTGGTAGGCGGAAGCTCGCCCCAATAATCATCATTGCGCTCGAGCTTTACATAGTCGTTTTCAACCATCTCAGTCACCTTCCAGGCACCGCTTCCGACGCTTCCGCCGTTTTCGATGTCCTCAGCCAGCGCTACATCTGACATGATAGAGGCCGTCGGATGTGACATAGCTGCAACAAAGTCAACATTCATCTCCTTGAGTGTGAGCCTGACTGTATAATCATCCACAGCCTCAACGCTTGCTATATTGGTATAAAGCGCACCCATCTTGGACGCTATAGTCTCATCGTTGAGCACTCGCATGAATGTGGCCACAACATCGGCTGATGTCATAGGGTCACCATTCTGGAATACAACATCATCACGAAGCTTGAACTCAAGCACCTTGTCATCTGTCCAGCTCCATTCTGTTGCAAGCTCCGGGAGATATTCCTTTGTCGTAGAATCATATCCGATAAGCGTGTTATGTGTCATCTTAAAGAGCATATTGTGAGCGACATTGCTGATGCTCTGCGGATTTGTCATCTGCAGCGAATTGACGAATCCTATGACTACATCCTCCTTGTACTGCTTTGCAGTCCCTGTCTCCTGCGCCTGAGACTCTCCTGCGGCAGCTGTCTCCTCTGCCGCTGCTGCGCTCGTGCTCTCTGACTTGTCTGAGGTGCCGGAGCATGCGGTCAATGAAAGTACCATAGCCGCTGCCAGTGAGACTGAGATAAGTCTGCGTAGTTTTTTCATAACATCTTTCCTCCTTATGTCTGATATGTGCTTTATATGGTTCCTCCTTTTAAGGAGTTCATACCTTGTTTTATGCGTCTGCAGCCTTCACTGCATCGACCGCCATCTCCATGAGCATATCCGCATATCTGAGATATGCTTCTCTTCCGATAGCAAACGGATTCGGCATCCCGTACAGTCTGCTGCGCTGATACTCGAGACGCTCGAGAGTATTGTCCATAAATGTATGGGCGCACAGCTCCGCGTCACACTCCCACTTGTCTGTAAATGTCTTAAAATGCTGCAGGGAATCCAGGTATACGCGCTTCATATGCGGCTCATCAGGCAGGGATGTTCCTCCCCAGAGTGCAGCGTGAAGCAGTCTCGTATCGTCATGCACCGGTATGATAAAGCTGATACCTCCCGGTGTGTGTCCCGGAGTCTGTACGATCTGAATCTTCGTATCGCCATAGGTATGAATCTCGTCCGTATCCACGAATGTCGGTACAGCCCGCATACGATAATCCGGGCGCTCTCGCCTGTCCGCATCCGCCAGGCCGAATTCATAGTCGGTTCCGGACATGTAGAAGGGCACATGATATGTCTCTACGATATGATTCACCTGCCCGTAATGATCAAAATGTCCGTGCGATACATACAGTGCGCAGACATCGTGCGGATCATAGCCCAGCTCCTTCATTCCGTTCTCATAAATCTCCTTAAACGCCTCCTCCGGGAGTATCGCATCAAAGAGCACCAGTCCTTCCTTGGTCTCAAGTACAAACATGGCCGTACCCAGCCCTCCGATGATTGCAAGATCATCAAAAAGCTTTGTGGGCTTCAATGGTGTCTGAGAACGAAGCAGATCGCCCGCATCTGCGTATTTTACATAGAATCTGTCCATAAGCATACTCTCCTTGCCAAGACTTTCATATATGCCGTCGCCGCCTACATATTCCGATTGAGCTGACAGCGAAGCTTCTCGCCTCTTATCGCGCGCACGCATTCCTGTGCCAGCTTTCGCTTCAGATCGACCGAGGCCTCCTCCGAGTACCATGCCATGTGCGGCGTTGCTATCACATTATCCAGTCCGATGAGCGGATTGTCCGCGGTCGCCGGCTCCTTCTGCCATGTATCAATCGCAGCTCCGGCGATAACCTTGTTGCAGAGTGCCTCATAAAGATCGGATTCATTTACCAGCCCGCCGCGTGATACATTGATCAGAAAGCTCTCAGGCTTCATCATGGCAAGCTGCGGTGCGGATACGCACCCGCCGTTTTCAGGGCTGAGAGGCGCATGCAGCGATACGATATCGCTTGTCCGCAGGAGCTCCTCGAGATCCATGAGCTGCGTCCACTCCGGGATCCCGTATTTCTCTCTATCCTCGGCGCTCAATGTCGGCGGGAACAATATGTCATATGCGGCGATATTGCAGCCAAGGCTGTGAGCCAGCTCTGCAAATGCACGCCCTATCCTTCCATATCCGATGATTCCTACAGTCATCTCGCTGTAGCGATGTATCTTCATGGTCAGCTCATAATTCCAGATACCCTTCTCCATAGCTCTGTCTATAAGCTTAAGTTTGCGGGTCAGTGCGAGCATCATCGCAAATGCATGCGCAGCGACCTCCTGTATGCTGTAGTCCGGCACATTGCATACCGCTACCTTATGACGTGTGGCAGAGGCGATATCTATATTGTCAACTCCCACTCCGTATCGCACGATGCATCTCAGATCCGGCAGTCGCTCAAAGAGGCTGTCCGTGAAGCGAAGATACTGATTGCCGACTACCTCGACTCCCTCAAGTTCCCTTACTACAGTATCGTCGTCAGCTCCTCTCAGGTCGAGCTTTACGAACTCGAGGCCATTCTCCCTGCAGACCTCCTGCTCAGGTACATAGTCAACATGCTCGCAATCCGTGATGATAAGTTTTTTCTGCATAGTCTCCTGACCTCCTATCGCTGTACACGCCCGTCTCCGTGACCGGCCACAAGCGCGTCTATCTCCGCTTCGGATACAAGATTGAAATCATGTTCGATGGAATGATTGAGTGCCGCTGCCGCAACTGCAAAGTCCAGTATCTCCTGCGGCTGCTTTCCTTTTATCAGTCCATGTATCAGAGCTCCGCCGAAGGCATCTCCGCCGCCGATCCTGTCCACGATATTCAGTCTGTATTCCGGCGAGAAATACGCCCTTCCGTCTGTATAAAGCATAGCTGCGAACTTGTTGTCATTGGCAGATATGGAACGGCGAACCGTAAGTGCCGCCATGCCGCAGCCGAATCTCTCGCACACCTGTCCGGCGATGGATGTATATTCCTCGTCGGTCAGCAGCTCATCTCCTCCATAATTTGCTCCCTCTGCAGTGATTCCGAATATGATCCGGGCATGCTCCTCGTTGATGATGATCAGATCCGAGTACGGCAGGAGCTTTGTCATCACCTCTCCTGCTGCCTCGGTAGTCCACAGCTTCTCTCTGTAGTTGACATCACATGCTATCTTCACGCCGTGCGCCTTCGCTGCTCTGCATGCGTCCTCGCATATCTGAGGAAGCTCGCCCCCCAGCGCCGGTGTGATGCCTGTCCAGTAGAACCACTCGGCGCCTTCAAATATCGCATCCCAATCATAGTCGCCTCGGGTAGTCTTTGTGACCGCGGAGTCTGCACGGTCATAGATGACCTTGGATCCGCGCTGCGATGCTCCCTTCTCTACATAGAATACCCCCAGGCGCTTACCGCAGCGCAGCACTCTCGATGTGTCGACACCGAATCTTCTGAGGAAATTGACAGCGCACTGGCCCACCTCATGTGCCGGAACAGCAGATACAAATGCTGCGTCCACTCCAAGCTGTGTGAGTGCTACTGCTGCATTCGCCTCGGCTCCGGTATATGAAACCTCCAGCCTGTCCGACTGCACCAGACGATAATAGCCCTCTGGATTGAGCCGAAGCATGATCTCTCCGAATGTAATTACCCTTGCCATGGAATCCTTCTTTCTTCACATCTACATGGATGTCACATCAATACTGCAGGTGATGCTGCCGGCCATAATGCAGTCATGCGGCTTTTCCGGCATTTTCATATAGCTGTCCGGCATCAGTCACTGCATCAATAATGCCTCGCGGCATTGAGTTTTTCGACAAGCGATGCTGCCAGCCTCGTGATTTTGTCAAACTCTCCGTCAGCTATCCAGCTCTTATTTACAAGATTGCCTCCGACCCCGGCTCCGCAGCAGCCTGCCCTCACAAATTCCCCTATATTGGCTTCATTGACCCCGCCTACCGCCAGCAGCCTGACATGATTGATGGGTCCGCGGACTGCCTTTATATATGCGCTTCCGAGCGTGGATATAGGAAAAACCTTAACAAAATCAGCACCGTACTCATAGGCTGTCAGTATCTCCGACGGTGTCATGGCCCCCGGCATCGATACGAGTCCGTCTGCCACGGTTCTTTTTATCACTGCCTCATTGACATCAGGAGATACTATAAATCGCGCTCCGGCCTCTTCAGCAAGCTCCAGCGACTCAAGGGAAGTAACCGTACCGGCACCGCAGACCATCCTGTGTCCCATCTCGGATACAAGCATGCGTACCGTATCTGATGTACGGGTCAGACTGTCAGGCTTGCTCTGATCAAATGTGACCTCCATGAGCTCGATGCCCCCGTCACAGAGTGCCTGCGCGAGGCGAAGGCACTCCTCTGCGTATACACCGCGCACTATCGCGATGATTCCTTTATCGAGCACTCTTTTGATGATGTCCTCTCTCACCATGCCTCCTTAGATATTCTGATATATCAGTTCCGTATTGTGGAATGCATTTTATTTTTGTATAATTAGCTAAAATTTACTTTTATTTCGCATGATTGTCAAGCTATACATATGTAATTCGCCGTTTGTACATATGGTTCGGGTGCACCCGAACCTCCGGTTACTCGGATTGTTTCGTGCTTCGCACTTCCACAATCCGGTCTCAATTCGGATTCCTGTGGGGCTTTTGCCCCACTTCATCCTCATTGATAGGCGTGCCATAAACTCTATCTCCCACCGACATGTGAGCATGTCGTGGGCGATGAGTTTTGACACTGTAACTATACATTATTCTGACGGAATTTCAGAAGGGAGTCATCACACACATGGAGAAAAAGAGGGAATCGGGCACAGGTGTTCAGGTCATAGGTCGTCTGTTTTCCATAACGGAATATCTGTCTACTTGTCCTAAGGGAGCCTCTCTGGCGGAGATAAGCAGTGCAACGGCTCTGCCCAAAAGCACAGTGCTTCGCATATTATCATCGCTTATAGAGTACGGATATGCCGCTCAAAGCATCGAAAGCAGGCAGTATCACCTGTCCATGCGAATGTTCGAGATCGGCTGCCGCGTGGTTGGCACCGTCAATCTGCTGTCCACTGCAAGACCCTATCTGACGCATCTGTCCGATGTCACAGGCGAGGCTGTGCATCTTGTGTCCAGAGTCGGCGATGAGATTGTATATCTCTTCAAGGAGGAGGCAACCTCCAGTATCGCCCGCATGTCCTCCTGTGTAGGCCTTCACAATCCGATGTACTGCACCGGGGTTGGGAAAAGCATCCTTGCCTTCCTTCCTGCATGGGAATTTGATGATATCTGGTCGCGCACGGATCCGGTGCGCTTTACCTCTACAACCATCCTGACAAAAAAAGCCATGGAAGAAGAGATCGCCGTGATCCGCAGGCAAGGCTATGCTATAGATAATGAGGAGCATGAGCAGGGTGTGCGCTGCGTCGCAGTGCCGATCAGAAACTTCGACGGTCAGCCGGTCGCCGCCATCAGTATAGCTGCTCCGACTGAACGCCTTCCTGATGAGCTCATTCCCAAATATGCAGAGATGCTCCGGTCAATCGCCGGAAATATCGAGAAATTCTACGGAAATCAAAGCTGAAGAGTGCTCGGTTCATAAATAAACTATTGATTAAAGGAGATCGGCCTCATGAAATATGACAGAATAGATCAGGATTTATTTGCACGGGAGCTTATCGCGATACGCCGCGATCTTCATCGCTATCCCGAATCAGGATGGACAGAATTTCGCACTACAGCAAAGGTCATCACCGAGCTTGAAAAACTTGGGCTAAGCGTCAGGTGGGGTCAGCAGCTTCATGTGCGTGACAGGATGCTCGGACTTCCCGGAGACGATGTGCTGGAGAGCTGTCTGCAAAGAGCAAAGAGGGAAAGCGATCGTCCTGATTTGATTGAGGAAATGCGCGGCGGATATACCGGGTGCATCGCTGTCATCGAGGGTGCTCTTCCGGGGCCGACTGTCGGTATGCGTTTTGATCTTGACTGCAATGATGTGGAAGAATCTGAGGATTCAGATCATATACCGTATTCTGCAGGCTTTCGCTCACTCCATCCCGGCTGCATGCACGCATGCGGCCACGACGCTCATGCGGCTATCGGTATCGGCACTGCAAAGCTGCTTACGGCGTACCGCGATCGGCTGCACGGCAAAGTGATTCTTATCTTCCAGCCTGCTGAGGAGGGGCTGCGCGGTGCTGCCAGCATGACCGCGGCGGGACTCGTATCCGAATGTGACTATTTCTTCGGTGCGCATGTAGGACTTCTCACGGGACAGGATGTCGGCACTGTCGCAGACAGCACTCACGGTTTCCTGTCCAGCACAAAATTTGATGTACATTTTCACGGCGCGGCAGCTCATGCCGGAGCATCACCGGAGCTTGGCCGCAACGCCATTGCAGCGGCAAGCGCAGCCACTTTGGGTATGCTCTCCATTCCCAGACACCATGCGGGTTCCACGCGGATAAACATCGGCACATTTCACGGCGGAAGCGGGCGCAATGTCATACCTGCGCATGCTTCCCTTGCGGTAGAGACACGCGGTGCCGACACTGAGCTGAACAGCTATATGTTTGATGCAGCGCAAGGTGTCTGTCTCGGTGCTGCGCAGATGTACGGCTGCAGCTGCGATATGCAGATACTCGGAAGCGCCGGCGATATCATATGCGATGAGGATCTGGCTCTTCGCACAGCCCGCATACTCTCCGGCATCGACGGAGTAGAAAAGATTCTTCATGATGCAGACTTCGGAGGCAGCGAGGACATAACCACCATGATGCGTGATGTTCAGGCTCACGGAGGCAAGGCAACTGAGATGATCCTGTGTATGCCGCTCAAAGCGCCGCATCACAACGGACGCTTTGATGTCGACGAGCGAGTCATCCCGCTCGGTGCACGGATATTCGCATCACTGGCGCTTGAAACCCTGAGCTGACATTCATCAGGCTATACGGTGCTCCCGGCGCAGATCAGCGCTCTTCCGTCCTGGTCATACATCTCACTGCGGATGATCCTTACACCCTGTCTGTCGATGCCCATGGCCTCGAGCACCAGCTCGGGCCGCAGGTTTTCAACGCTTCCCTGTGAGATGCGCATATCGATATATGTATCGCCGCCCGTCATCTCGTATACCAGCGGCCGGATATCTCTGTCCTTCTGGACTCCGCTTTTTTTCACAACCGTCGACAGCACAACGGATGTCCGGCTCATGAAATCCTCTGCCGATCTCTTTATGTCTATCCCGCGCTGCTGCGTCCGGCCGCTGTCTTCAGCCTCTGAGTCCGCCAGCTCTATTCTGTAGCCTGCGCTTGCAACGCTGCTCATGGCCTTGGGAGCATCATCAGGTATAAAGCGAATCGCCTCGATCCCTACTCCCGGACACATCACCGCCGACAGTCGTCTCATGTACTCGGCCTCAAGCTCCGCCGACGATCCTTCTTCGCCGCTTACAGTTTTTGGGAGCTCCTGCTGCTCATCATCAAGCGTTATGTCCATATACTCTCCGATGCTTTCAAGTCCTATACCCAGCGGAGCCGCAAAGCTCATGATCTGGTGCGGGGAGAAACCTTCGCTGTACCTGATCGGTATGTCGGCGCGTCTCATCGCTCTCTGGAAGAATCTCATCAGATCAAGATGCCCCACATACTTCATATTGCCTGTCTTGGAGAATTTAATTCTTGCTCTCATAGCATACACCTCCTCCCAGACTTCTTGCACCGCATCCCATACAGCCCTGCCGGCAATTCGGACTGACCTTGCCCTCTATCGCGCGACTCCACTCACGCCTGAAGAATTCCTTGCTTACGCCGATATCTATAAAGTCCCACGGCAGGAGCTCATCCAGCGACCGCTCACGCTCATTGTACCAGGCCATATCGATTCCCGTTTCCTCAAATGCGGCCTCCCATGCATCCATCTTAAAGCAGTCCGACCATGCGTCATACATGGCGCCGTTTTTGTAGGCCTGCTCTATGAGCACGCTCAGTCTTCTGTCACCTCTTGCAAATACTCCCTCCAGCACCGACAGATACGGATCATGATACGAATATCTCAGAGACTTCTGGTTGAGCTGTTCCTTGATGTGATTTTTCACGCCCTGCGCCCTCTGTATATACTCCTGCGGAGTGTACATTCTGGCCCATTGAAACGGAGTGAACGGCTTCGGCACAAAAAACGAGGAACTCGCCGATATCTGAACACGCCCCGTTCTCTGATCCTTTGGTATGGAATAGTAGTTCTCCGCGATACGCTCGCACAGATCGCCTATACCGTCCCGATCCTCCTGCGTTTCTGTCGGCAGGCCGATCATGAAATACAGCTTTACCTTATTCCAGCCGCCCTTGAATGCCTCCATGGAGCCATGCATAATATCCTCCTCCGTGATGCCCTTGTTTATGACATCCCGAAGGCGCTGCGTGCCCGCCTCAGCTGCAAATGTAAGCGATGATTTCTTCACATCCTGTATCTTGTTCATGACATCTAGCGAGAACTTGTCGATACGAAGGGACGGGAGAGATATATTGACATGCTTCTTCTGGGTATACTCTATCAGAAACTCCAGAAGCGGCTCGATATTGCTGAAATCGCTTGAGCTGAGCGAGCTCAGGGATATCTCCTCGGATCCCGTGATCTCCAGCATCTTTATGGCATATTCCTTGAGGTATTCGAGACTGTGCTCTCTCAGGGGGCGGTATATGAAGCCTGCCTGACAGAATCTGCATCCTCTGATGCACCCTCTCATGATCTCAAGAACCACACGATCCTGTGTCACCTTGATAAACGGAACCACCGGTTCATCTATAAATCTTGCAGTATCCAGCTCTACCACAAGCTGGCGCCTGATGCTGGCCGGAATATCATCATATATCGGCTCAAAGCTTTTGAGCGTGCCGTCGGCATTGTACTCCGGGTGGTACAGAGCGGGCACATATATACCTTCTATACCAGCCGCGGCATGAAGAAACTCAGCTCTCGATGCTCCTGCCTTCTTCATATCTCTGTACAGATCCATCAGTCTGTCATACTGAACCTCTCCCTCTCCGATATAAAAGATATCGAAAAAGTCCGCTATCGGCTCCGGATTGTATGTGCAGCTTCCTCCGCCCACCACTATAGGATCAGTGTCCTTTCTGTCCCTGGCGCGCAGCGGTATCCCGCCGAGGTCAAGCACCTGAAGGATATTGGTATAGCACATCTCATATCCCAGCGTGATCATAAAAAAGTCCATCTCCCGAACCGGGGTCTGAGTCTCCAGCGTAAAAAGCGGAATATTTTTCCTGCGCATGACTGCATCCAGATCGACCCACGGGGAAAATACGCGTTCGCAATATGTATCCTCCCGTCTGTTGAACATCCCGTAGAGGATCTGCATGCCTATGTTGCTCATGCCTATCTCATATACATCCGGGAAGCAGAAAGCGATCCTGATGTCTACTGACTCAGGATCCTTCACGCACATATTCACCTCTCCACCCGTATATCTGGCAGGCTTTTCTATGCTGTACAGTATATCATCCGATAAAAACGGCTTAATCATCATTCTTCTCTTTCCTCAAGGTCCCGGGACAATGCCTCCAGATAATGAACCGGCATATCTCCCGCGTGCTGATGTATCCTGTAGGACCTGTCTATCTCTTTATATGTAAAGCTCTTGCGCCCGCCGTTCTCCATGCGCTTCCAGAAAGCATGCACGTCTCTGAACGGCAGATAATAAAACTCATCTCGGGCGGAATAATGCAGTATGATAAAGGATACCCCTCCCTGCTCCTCAAACTCCTTCATAAATCTTAGCTGATGCTCATGTATGTTCTGAAGCGGAAATGTATCCACACGGCATTCCTTTGCGTCAAAGCATACCGGTATCCCCTGCACTACTCCGATATAATCTACCGTCGACTTCTGATCAAAATACGCCAGCGTGATATGCCTCGTGTTCTTGTCTATGTCAATGGGTGTGATCGGCGTCGGTATCTTCTGTATGAGCCCCAGCCTCTTGCTTCTGTAGGCTTCATTTGTATGATTTATCAGATCCTCAAGGGTAGAGCCTCGAAGTCCGCGGGTTTTCCAGGTTCCCATCCATAACCTCCGATTGCTTCCTTTATGTCCGGCGGAACCGGAGCCGTAAAATGTCTCCCGTCAGGCAGCCTCAGCGACCATGCATGCAGAAGCTGGCGTGAATGTCTGCACCGTCCTGCTCTGCCGTACTTCCCGTCTCCGCATATCGGATGTCCCAGCGCTGACAGCTGCACGCGTATCTGATGCGTCCTTCCGGTATGAATGCGCACCATGACGAGTGTTCTCTCCCCGTCAGTATATACGGGCTTAAACTCGGTATCTATGAGCTGCTCATCGCTCTTTTCATGCGGCCTGTCAAGTATGCTCACGGTATTGGCGGCATGATCCTTGACTATATATGACCTGATATGATCTCCCTGCCGCAGCTCTCCGTCCACCACTGCCAGATAGTCCTTTTTTACATTTCTCTCGCGTATCGCCGCCGACATGTCCTGCAGACCCTTTAGTGACTTGCCGCATACCAGCACTCCGCTCGTATTGCGATCCAGGCGGTTGCATACCGAGGGACGAAATGTCCTCAGCTGCTCTGCAGTTATCTCATCCCGTGCGAGCATTCTCTCTGTCAGGAGCTCAACCGCCGAGATATCCTGTGCATCTGCTCTTTGCGACAGCATTCCGGCAGGCTTGTTTATCACCAGTATATCTCTGTCCTCATAGATCACGGCCCGGTCAAATACCGCGAGCTCATCCCTGCCGGTCTGCGGCACGCTTTGTGCGGCTTCACGCCGTCCGCCTCCCGCAAACGCAGCATATGTCTCATCTGACAGCCATATGCGAATCACATCGCCCTCGCTGATGATCTCGCTTCCGCAGGCCTTTTTATCATTCAGCGTTATGTTCTTCTTTCGCAGCATCTTGTATATAAAGCCATCCGGCGCCTTCATAAGTGTCTTGCGAAGAAGCTTGTCCAGCCGCTGCCCGCCTTCATTGTAACCGGCCCGAATCTCTTTCATGTCCACCGCCATCCGGGATAGTATTTGTTTTTGCATCTGCTCCCGGACTGCTTTATCCATCCCAGCGGATGCCCTTCAACGCATACAAGCCTGTATCCGTCATACATATCATCCGCCTCGAGCGTCTCGCATTTGAGATATCTCATGACGCGGTCATCCTCCAGCTTCAGATCCATGGCAGACTTCATCTCTGCGGCGCTGGCCGCCATGGCATGTGCCTGAGACGGCTCAAATCTTCCGTTTCTGGTTCTTCCCAGCAGCAGGCCGGTCCTGATGTAATGTATAGACGGCTCAAGCCTCGCGCCTACCGGAAGCAGGTATTTATACTCGTTAAGTATATATTCCTTCCTATCCTTGACCTCGTCCCAGCGTCTGATTTCGTTGCAGATACGCTCTGACTTCAAGTCCGCCTCACCCGGGCCTTTCCCGCCGTCCCCGGCTTCTGCGGAGCCCTTCTTTTTCAGCTTGCAGACAAAATGCCCCTCTCCTCTCAGTTCATGCGGATAAAGCTTTCTGCACTTTTCTATCTCAAATTCGGGATATTCACGGACAAACCAGTCGATATTGTCCTCATCCTCCATTCTGGAAAATGTACATGTCGAGTATACCAGAGTCCCGCCCGGCTTGAGCATCTCCGCCGCCTGTCTCAGTACCTCTCTTTGAATGGGAGCAAAATACTCCGGTCCGTGCTCTCTGTACGCATTCAGAACATCCCTGTTCTTTCGGAACATGCCCTCTCCGGAGCAGGGTGCGTCCACCAGTATCCTGTCAAAGAATTCGGGATATACCGCGGCAAGCTTATCGGGCTCCGCACATGTTATGACAGCATTGGATATACCGGAGAGCTCTATGTTCTTCAGCAATGCCTTTGCTCTCGATGCGCTCGGATCATTGGAATACAGGCAGCCCCGCTCTCCCAGATCACAGGCTATCTGCGTGCTTTTTCCTCCCGGCGCCGCGCACAGATCCAGCACCATATCGTCCGGCTGCACATCAAGCCAGGTCACCGGAGTCATGGCCGTGGGCTCCTGTATATAATACAGACCCGCATAATAAAACGGATGTCTGGTAAAGTTGGATACATCCTCTACATAGAATCCGTTTTTGACCCATGGTATCTGCTCATGGGTCTGCTTTATTTTATTAAAAACAACATCGGGACACGCCTTCAAAGTATTGATTCGTATCCCGAGTGCAGGTCTGCCGGAAAGCGCCCTGATATACTCTTCGAGATTCTCGCCGAGCTGATCCCTCATCGCATCGACGAACGCTTCAGGCAGTTCATTATATGAAATCATATGTATTACTGTTCCTCATCGGTATTGGCTGCGGAGAGCTCATTGCGGTTATTTTCCAGAATCTCATAGCTGCTCTCCATGGAGCGCATAAACGAATCAAACCGTCCCTTGGACTCGTCCATGATATGCTCCATGATTGTCTCCAGGCTCCCCAGCATATCGTCACTGTATTTCATGATGGAGCGCTTCATGTTATTGGCATCCGAGAGTGCGTTGGAGATGATCGCCTCCGCCTGATTGTTTGCATCCTCAATAACCTTGTTGGCTGATGCGTGTGCCTTCTGCATGATCTCATGCTCATCAAGCATCTGCGCGGTCACCTTGTTGGCCTCATCAACCATGTTGCTTGCCTGCTCCTTGGCACTGTTTATGATCGCATCCTGATTCTTGATGACCTTCTGGTACTGCTTGACCTCATCCGGCACCTGCAGGCGAAGCTCTGTGAGAAGCTCAAGAAGCTCCTCCTTGTTTACAACAATCTTCGAGGATGACAGCGGATATGTCTTGCAGTTCTCGACATAGTCCTCGATCTCTCCGATGATCCTCTCTATTCCGCTCATATCACATCCTCCTTATAGCCTGTATTTTTTCTCGACACGCTCGGCGACTCTGGGATCGACGAATTCCGTGATCTTCTCTCCGTATGATGCTATCTCCTTGACTATGCTCGAGCTGAGATAAGAATATCTCAGATTTGTGGTAAAGAAAACAGTATCTATATCCGGTGCTATCACGCGATTTGTCTGCGCGATCTGCATCTCATACTCGAAATCTGTCACTGCCCTCAGACCCCTTACAAGCACCGTGGCTCCCTCCCGGTGAGCCAGATCCACCAGCAGCCCGTCAAAAGCCATCACTCGCACATTGTCCAGACCCTCAACCACATCCTCCAGCATCTCAACTCTCTCTTTTGTGGTAAAAAGAGGCGACTTTGCACTGTTGTTCAGCACTCCCACTATCAGCTCATCAAATGCCTTGGAGGCTCTGACTATTACATCAGTATGTCCGTTCGTCACCGGATCAAAACTTCCCGCATATATGGCCTTTACAGACATATCCCACCCCCGCGTGATGTCAGCTTCATGAACACATGCTTGTTGCTTTTGTATTCCTTTACTTTGATTATTTCATACCCCAGTGAATCAAATATGTCAATATCCGCCTTGCCGCTCATCTCCACAATAAACAGCGTATCCTCATTCGCGAGCCTGCTGCTCCCGAGATAGCGCAGAGCTGACTGCTCAAGTCCTCTGTCGTACGGCGGATCCATGAAAATAATATCAAAAGGCTCCTTCATCGTATGCTCAAGCCGGGCCAGAGCTGCAAGCGCATCCGCTACTATCAGCTCTCCCTCCTGCGTGAAATGCGTATGCTCGAGATTGTCCCTGATGCATGCGGCTGCTTTTGTGCTGTTCTCGATAAAAACCGCCTTCACTGCACCCCGGCTGAGAGCCTCTATCCCTATCGCTCCGCTGCCCGCATACAGATCCAGAAATCTTGCTCCCGGCAGATCGAAATTGATCATATTAAACAGCGTTTCTTTTATCTTATCCGTCGTCGGTCTTGTCTCATCGCCCGGTATCGTCTTTAAGAGAAGGCGCCTGGCTGTTCCTGCTATCACTCTCATCTGTATCTTCCTTCAAATATGTCCTTTATGCGCCGGGACCTCCGGAGATTCCCTCCTTAACTGATTCGCCCGTCTGCGGCTGTGTGCTGCCCGTCACTCCCGGGCCTCCTCCGACGCCCTCTACCGGAGCTGCTGTTGTCGCCGGCTGTGTCGCTGCCGGCTGTGTTGTCACAGGCTGCGCGGAAGGTGCCACTGTCTGCGGCACTCCCGTCTGAGGAACAGGAGCCACTGTCTGCGGCTGAGCCGCACTTGTCACAGGCTTTGTCGCGGTAGGCTTTGTGGCTGCGGCAGTGGTCTGAGTCTGCGGCTTCGTCTGTGTCTGCAAAGGCTCATCCGGATCCACATATGTATTTGCTCCGCTGGAGCCTTCCAGCTTATAGCAAAGCACCGGGCAGCCCTTCTCTATCTCGTTGTAAAGCTTTTTTGCAGCGGCGTACGGCATATTTATGCACCCGTGAGAGCCGTTGGTCTTATATATATTGCCTCCGAATGATGACCTCCATGACGCATCATGCATGCCTATTCCGCCGTTGAACGGCATCCAGAAGTTTACATGCGACTCATATTCGTAGCTCCCGTCCGCACGCCTCTGTCCGCGCAGTATCCGATCCGTCTGCTTGTATGTCAGCGTATAGACTCCTACTGGAGTTACACGCTTTGAGTTGGACGCCAGTCCGGATACGAAGTCCGAATCCACCACCAGCTCTCCGTTTTTGTAATAATACAGATGCTGAGCCGTCAGATTTATCTCCACATATGTATCGCCATAGTCATGCTCTCCGTGCGAGGCTGCCGTCTTTGAGTATATCGGCTCTCTCTCAAGCGACTGAGCCGCGGTTATGTCCGCCTTTATCTGCTCGACCTCCTCCGACTGATTCACCTGCCATCCGTAAGAGCCTCCCGTCACGCTGACCGTCGGTCCCCATGATGTCTCAAGCTCCTTGGGAAGGTACAATGTATCATATTGAGCCGCCACCTCATCTGTCACAAACTTTCTGATCAGCTCATCATCAAATGTCAGCGTTCCGTCGCTTCCCACAGTCAGCCATTCATCTATCTGATCGCCCGTGATCTCCAGATCCGAATAAAGATAGGTGATGGTGATGGTCATGTATTTATTCAGCTTTGTGACCCTTGAGATCAGCATGCTGTCGTCAGAGCGGCGCTTCGGCTGTTTATAAAGCTCCGGGGTATCGGAGAGATTCACTGACTCGTCCATGGTCAGCATCGCGTTCCTGATGATATGCACGGCCTGATCCTTGTCTGTCAGAACATTGCCCTCTATCTCGGGAATGACCTCATAGCCCTTTGTCTTGATATATTCACTTACATAGGCATCCTCAGGCTGTATCGCCGTCTCATCATCAAAGCATGAAAGCTCCGACACCGCTCTCGCAAACCTTTCCTCGTCGAGCTGCGTCATCGTCGATACCTTATAGTCAGTCTGCGTGAAATATCCCTCTATCCACCTGAACGGGTTCTGGTAGCTCAATATGGTCTCAGGGATATCCCCCGTCACATATTCCAGTCCGACCGCAGCGGCATCCAGCCATTCATCCTCACGGCTCCGGGCCTTTATACGCAGGGAATAGTCATATGTCTGCGTTCTTATGATATCCTTTATCTCCTGCGGAGTTTTACCCTGTGCATTGATTCCGTTTATATATGTGCCGGGCAGATATGTTGTCTTGTATCCGTTCACGCGGAAGAGATAATATATCGTGCCCGCCGCCAGAAGCATCAGCGCGATGATACCCATGATCCTGAGTCTTCGTCTTCGGCTCTCGGGATCGGATACCGGTCTGTAGCTCTCATCCTTATCCTCTTTGTCCTGCATCCCGGCTCTGCGCGATCTTCCGATCTCCTTTCGCTCAACCGAGGCTCCTACGCTGGCGGCCTTCCTTGCAGGTGATTTGCCCGGGATGTCCTGTCTGTCTGATTTATCTGCTTTCCCGGAATCTGCTGCGTCGGTTTTTTCTGATCCATCCGGCTTTTCTGATACATCCGGTTCGTCTGGATTCTCAGACTTTTCCGACATGTTCGGCTCGTCTGGATTCTCAGACTTTTCCGACATGTTCGGTTCGACTGCATTCTCAGATTTCCCCGACATATCCAATCCAACTGCATTCTCAGATTTTTCCGATTCCTCCGATATCTCTTTTTCTTCGGATTGCTCTTCCTTCCCGGTTACATCCTCTTCTCCGAAGTTCTCAGATTCCTGCTCGGGCTCCCCGGCTGCATCGCTTTCTGCCTCTGTGCATTCCGGTGCCGTACATGATTCGCCTTCTCCGTCCCCTTTGTCCGGCTCGCGAATCTCACCGGCATTTACTTCACTCTCGGCATCGTCTTCGTTACTTGCGGCAGCTTTTCCGGCTCCTGCGGCGATGCTTTCCGTATCTCCGGAAGCATCCTCGGTCTCCGCATTCTCCGGCCTTATCCGATCCGTCAGCGGAGCCTTGAGAACCTCGGCTATGTTTTTTGCAAGCCTTACATTAGCCTGCATGGGCGCAGCACGAAGAACCCCCGCCGTGCGGGGGCCTTTTTCTGTCGGGCTCTCCTTATCCTCGCCAAGCACCTTTCGAACTTCCTCTTCAAGATGCTGGCTGATATCCTCGATATCCCTATTCAAGCTGTCGTCATTATCATTTTCTCTCATATGATTCGTATACGCATCCGTCACAGATTCAATCTGTCCATGACAACGGCCTTGTATCTGTCCATCTCTGCTCTCATCGCAACAGCCTCGTCCTCATCCGGACGAAACCCGTCGCTTCTGACATAATCGCATGCCTCGGAGGCGGCCTGCAGCATATCGGCGTCTGCATATATATCAGCTACGGCAAAATGCATCTGCCCGCTCTGTGATTCTCCAAGAAGCTCTCCCGGCCCGCGCAGCTTAAGATCCTCTCCGGCTATATAAAAGCCATCGTTTGATCCTGCGATGACCGAAAGTCTTTTTTTTGCATTTTCCCCTGAGGAGGTTCTCACAAATATGCAGTATGACTGGGCGTCGCCGCGTCCGACCCGTCCGCGCAGCTGATGAAGCGCCGCCAGTCCGAAGCGCTCCGCATTCTCGATCATCATAACCGTCGCGTTGGGGATATCCACGCCTACCTCTATGACCGTCGTGGATACAAGCACATCCGTTTCTCCGGCTGCCATGGAGGCCATGATTCTGTCCTTTTCCGTCTGCTTCATGCGTCCGTTAAGGCATTGTATCATAATATTATCCGGAAAAACAGACTTCAGCCTCTTCGCATAATCGGCAACATTTTCCGCATCCATGACCTCACTTTCCTCGATCATGGGGCATATCACATAGGCCTGATGCCCGGCCTGTATCTCATTGAGGATGGTTCGATAGGCCTTGCCTCTGTCCCTGGGTGTGATGACCGCATTTTTTACAGGAAGTCTGCCTGCCGGCTTTGTATCTATGACGGATATATCCAGATCTCCGTAGAGTATCACGGCCAGCGTGCGCGGTATCGGTGTTGCGCTCATGACCATGATGTGCGGGTTTAGTGATTTGCCGGCCAAACTTCTTCTCTGGTTTACTCCGAACCGGTGCTGCTCATCCGTGATGACGAGCGCGAGCCTGTCATACTCCAGTCCGGCCTGTATCAGAGCATGTGTTCCGATAATCATATCGGCTTCATGATTCAATATCTTCTCATAAGCCGCTCTTTTCTGTGCGGCAGTCATGGAGCCGGTTATGAGTACCACAGCCGGTCTGTGCTTTGCCTGTGAAAACAGAGTTTCTACCTTCTCATAGTGCTGTACGGCAAGCACCTCTGTGGGCACCATAAGCGCGGACTGGAAGCCGTTCCTGAAGCACAGGTACATCGCGGCAAGCGCTACCGCCGTCTTTCCGGAGCCGACATCCCCCTGAATCAGCCGATTCATGCTCTTGCCTGAGCACATATCCCTGCAGACATCATCTATCGCGCGCTTCTGAGCATCCGTAAGCTCATAGGGCAGCAGCTCCCTGTATTCCTCACGGATACCCTCCGTCTTCAGGACAAACTGCGATACCAGCCCGTCCTCATTTTCCTTTATTCTCCGGATGTTATAGATAAATTTGAAAAATTCCTCAAAGGCTATCCGCCTTCTTGCCCGCCGCGCATCATCCTCGGATACCGGAAAATGCATCATCCTGACTGCCTTTTCATATTCCCAGAGATCATATCGGTCTCTGATATCCACCGGCATCCAGTCTTCGGCGGCTGTATGTTCCTCAAAGGCCCTTTGTACGGCCTTTTCCACGGTCTTCTGCGTCAGTCCCTTTGTAAGCGGATATACCGGTCTGAGTCTGCCTTCAAGCTTTGCATATTCCTCACATGTATATACAAGCGGATGCTCCATGACCAGAGAGCCGTTTTTCCTTCTGCTTACCTTTCCGCAAAAAACATACTCGCGATCCGTATGAAGTCTGCCTGCAATGAACGGGGAATTGTACCAGACAGCGTTTATGCTGCCTGAAGTATCCTCCAGCCTTGCATTGGTCAGCTTGAGCTTTCCTGCACGGATAGTCCTCGGAGCAGAAAAAAGCCCTGCTCTGACAGCACATGCCTCACCCTCTCTGACCTGCTCTACTGAAACCGCCGCAACATAAGGAATAAACCTCACCGGGTAATACCTGATGAGGTCCTCCACTGTTCG